>NZ_VPCH01000039.1:0-37053 GCF_013418285.1 Acinetobacter sp. YH12152 | reverse complement strand
TTAAGTTCTTTATCCGACATAGACACCAACATATCAAACCGTCCGCTAACGAAATTGCAAAAGTGCATATTCTAAAAGCGGACATTTTTACTTTGGAGAAACCGGACATTTCTATTTTGGAGTTACAAGAGATGTTTCGTATAAGAGATTTTATGTTAAATAGATTTATTTTGTTCTGTAATGTGGATCACTTCTAATAATTATTTGTTCAAAGTTAGCCTCATAAAATTGAGAAATTTTTTCAACTTTAGAGCGTATTAGAAGACTTTTGTCCAAATAAATTACTAGTTTATTTAATTTTGAATTAAAAATAGCTCTTCCTCTTGGAATTTCTTCATATTCTATATATTTCAAATCATTCATCCTGCTTTGAAGAACTTTCCAATACTCTATATGAGCATAATTACTATCGGCTAACCCTATAGAGTCAATATCTGAAAGAGCGAAATCATGTGCAACTCCTAAGACCTCATCTTTCCAATACCAAAAAATTCCAATCTTCATATGGCATACCTATCTTTATATAATATTCTATATACTAGACCTCTTGCGTTAGTCAAAATTTAATCAGTGATAATTGTTGATTTTTAAATAAATATCAAAGTCTAAAATAGTTAAAAATGATACTTTCGCAAGAGGCCTAATATTAACTTTATTTAATGGATATAAAAATTGATTGAATACACGCCAAAATTGGAAAAGTTAAAAGAGTATTTAGACCACTTATCTGTTGCTGAAAAAGAATGTTTACATGATTTGAGTTACCCATTTATCCCTAATTTTGATCCTTTATTTGATTTCTCGAAGAATAAAGTGCTTATAGTTGGTCAAGAAACTAAAGGATGGCAAGGGCGGTTAAAAGATTTCCTAAATGATGATATTAGCTTTGAAAATGTGATTAAAAAAAGTAAAGACCGCCATGCTGAATTATATGGACAAACAAAAGATCAAAGTCGTTTTCTTCAATTTTTGAGGATAGTTAAACAGATTAATAATAATGAACCTGTACAGTGGTTAAACTTTTACTTCTTTGACTATAAGAAAAAGTCTTTTAATACATTCAGGAAGAAATCTGAATATGAAGAAATTTCCGTACATCTAGAAAAATTATCTATTCAAAATTTGTCTGAGCAAATAAAACGATTAAAACCTAAAGTTATTTTTTTCACTGGTCAATATCACAATAATTTCCCTAAACTTGAAGAAAGTTTAGAACTCTTAAGCAACGAGAAAATAATGACTGGAGAGCATGTAGATAAATTTACTATGCGTATCTGGAATAATGAAACCCTTGTACTTCGAGTGCCTCATCCAGCCCATTGGAGAGCATCTTCAAATGAAGCACGAAAGGTAGCATTGAAATACTTTAAACTTTTTGATGCAAGCAAAAATATTGATGATTTTAAAGCTCAAATTAGAGTTAGTAATTGATATCATTTTTACTAATATTTCTAAAATCAACCTAATACACCTTATACGAAATTAAAAATGGGAGCCTAAGCTCCCATTTTTATTGATGATTTTTTAATTCTTTGAGCATAGCATCCCGTAAGATTTCATTCATACGTGTTTGATAACCTTTTCCCTGTGCTTTGAACCAAGCAAGCACATCAGCATCTAACCGAATTGAAGTTTGTTGCTTTACTGGACGATAGAATTGATTGTGGAGTACAACATTACTCCAGTCGGTAATTTCAGGAATATCTGATAGATCTAGCTGATCGTCAGGAACCGTTCCCTTAGCAAGCAAGCGTTCAATTTCAGCATCTTGCTTGTCGCTGAATTTTTCATTCAGTTCTTTGCGTGAGTATCTAACCATGCTCATATTTATCTCGCTCTGCTTTAGTTACCTGTCTTGCACTAATGATTCGTATGATTTCACAGTCATCTTCATCAAAGATGGTATGAGCTACTAAGAGCATTAGTACGCCTTTCACTTTTCCAATGGTCTGCCAACGTTCTTCGCCATCGGTATGTCTGTCCTGGATTGAGATCCTTAGAGGATCTTCAAAAACAAGGCTTGCTGTTTCGAAAGAGACATCGTGCTTTTTCTGATTCTTTCGATTCTTTGCCTCATCCCATTCGAAATACTGTTCCATAAAAAACATTCAAATTTGTATATACAATAATGTATCACAAAATTGTATCACTCAAGCTGAAAAGCGTAATTTTTAGTCAAAATTATTGGCAAGAACTATCAAAAACGATCATAAAAAAGCCGACTTGTTTCCAAGTCAGCTTTTTGGGTTTGCGTCCCCGATTTTTTATAGCATAACTTTTTGAAATATAAAACTATTTTTATATGCGTTTCGTATAATCGCCATTATGTTAAATAGATTAAAATTGAGTCATTTATCTGAAAGGATTTTTAAGATATTCCTTTAATATAGAAATAATTAATAGTGTACTAATCAAAACTAGAACTGCTATAAGAATCCAAAACATACAAACCACAAATATTAAACATTAATAACACAATAATAATAATATTTTTCTGAGAATTAAGTAATTGATATTTAGATTATTTTACAAGTTCAGGTTTTTGTTAAGTTTTAATGGCTTTGTTGCATAAATATGTAAGCATCTGATTTAAATAAATTTAATTTTAGATCAAAAAATAATCAAAACTTTTAAAATCATATAGTTATGAAATCTTTGTGCAACAAAGCCATTCTTAATTGATGGAGATTTCACTTCACCTGGTAACAATATAAGCGTGTTATTTATTTTTTGGGATTTAGATGAGTTCCTTCTTCACTACTTTATTTTGGACTACTTATTTTGGCTTAGTTTTCTGTTGATTTGTTATTTATATCTCAAAAAGAGAAAAAATCGAGTCTAATCTATCTTGTAGCGTTCCTAAAATTAACATAATACACCTTATGCGAAATCAAAAAAGGGAGCTGTAAGCTCCCTTTTTTACTAATTTTTTTCAATTTTTAGATGTCAATCTAGGCTTCAATAAATTAAGCACCTAAACGCATTAATTTCTCTTGAATCGCATCGCTTACAAAAGCATTAAGAGAATTATCACTTGATGCTAAAACAGCTTTACGGTGTAACTCAGGACTAATACGGACATTAAATGTACCTTTGAATGGCTGATCGGGTTTTTTACCTAATTCAGCACAAGACTCTAAATATCCATCGACAGATTCCTGAAAAGCTTGTTCAAGAGTTTTTAATGTTTCTGCTTCATAAGTGATGAGATCACGGATAAATGCAAGCTTTCCAAATAACTCACCTGTTTCAAGATCAGGTTCAATTGTACCTAGATAACCTTTGTATTTTAAATAGCTCATAAAAATCCCTCCTGCTTGAGTGCCTGTTTTACAGATTTCAAAGCCCCACCTTTGATTTCATTTTCAGGGTGTGGCCTGTGCAGTAAAATCATGTGTTCAGTTTTCGTATTAAAAAAACGGACACGAGAGCCTGCCATTTCAAATTTTTCATAGCCGAGCTGATTCAGTAAAACGACTAAATCTTTATACGGAAATGTATTTTTTGAATTTCCAAATTTTTCCAGTAACTTTTCCGTTTTACCCATACTTCAGCCCTACTGCTATTGCAACTAAGTATAGTTACTTTTAAATAATAATTGCAACTATATTTAGTTGCAATTTCGTATAACAGCCCTTATGTTAAATCAGGTTTAAAACTTAATATCATGTGAATTAAAGTAGGTCGGATCAAACTCTATCTCTCCTATTTCATCTTCGATAATTTGTATGTAATCGTCATATCTTGGATGTTTGGGGTCTTGTAATGCATCTAAAATATCAAGATATCCAAAAATTCCTCCAATATCTTCAAATGGAGCATGATTTTGACCATCTATACAACATGGATATTTTTTATTTAAATCAGGAGATTGTCTGCTTTCTACAGTAATCAAATGTTCCCAACAATCGCCAAAATCATATGTATATATAATTTTTTTACCTACACGTAGAACTTCTTTCAATTTTTGTCTTTTATTGATCTTTTCATGCTTAATAGTCGTGAATTCATGTAAATGGCTATCTTCCCAATCAAAAGCGGATTGAATTGCCTTATGGAGCCTAGATAAAGTAGCTGCCGATGAAATTTGAATAGTTCTCCAGATTTCAGGATCACTACCTAGCAGACTAATTTTTAATTGAAAAACTTCATCAGAAGATTTGAGCTTTACAGTTCCCATAACAGCCTAGTTCTCAAAAAATAGTTTTAGTAAATCTAAAATTAACATAATACACGTTATACGAAATTCTTTAAATTTTCTATAAGCATCAATAGTTTAACTAAAGCCGTTTCAGTAAATAGCGCACTGAGACGGCTTTTTATTGATTCTTCACGTTTAACGCCTACTTTTTAAGCAATATTTCACGTTTTTTGTTAGTTAGATGCAACAATCATCATTTAAAGACGTAAAAAAGGCAGCTTCAGCTGCCTTTTGAAATCCCGAAAAATTAGATGCCGTATTTAACACGGTACGCTTCCATTTTCGCCAAGGCTTCAGTTTCGCCTTTTGCATCTAAGAAAGTCATTAAATCTTTCATAGTGATTAAAGCATGTACAGGAATTTCTAACTCTTTTTGTACTTCTTGAATCGCAGACAAATCGCCCTGACCTTTTTCTTGACGGTCTAGCGCCACCAATACGCCCGCAATTTGTGCACCGGCATTTTTCAGAATAGTCACTACTTCACGAATCGCTGTACCCGCAGTGATCACATCATCAATAATCCAGACTTTTTTACCTTCAACAGACGCACCAACCAATACACCGCCTTCGCCATGGTCTTTCGCTTCTTTACGGTTAAAGCCCCAAGGTACGCTCACACCATGGTTCTGTGACAGTGCGACAGCCGTAGCTGCTACAAATGGAATACCTTTATAAGCTGGGCCAAAGACCACTTCCACATTATCGCATTGTGTTAATTTAGCTGCATAGCCAGAAGCCAATAATGATAAGGCTTCACCATCGTTCAGTAGACCTGCATTAAAAAAATAAGGACTCACACGACCCGATTTTAAAGTAAACTCACCAAATTTAAGCACACCACGTGATAATGCGAGTTCGATAAAAGCTTGTGGATTAAATGCCGCTTGCGCTGTCATGAGGTGCTCCATTTTTTTAAGTTTGAGGTTAAACCTGAGCATGATACCAAAGAGTAGCTATCCAAGTGATCAAAAAATTTTACGTGTCGTTTCAATTAATGTGAATGGTCTGCGTTCCGCTGAAAAAAAAGGTATTTTTGACTGGATGGCAACTTCAGATGCCGATGTCATCTGCATGCAAGAAAGCCGCATTACCCATGAACAATGGACCGATAAATTTAAACCCGAAGGTTGGTTTACACACCTTTTCCCTGCAGAACGCCCAGGCTATGCCGGTACTGCGATTTATAGCCGCCTACCTTTTGTTTCAGTGACAGATGGTTTAGGTTTTGAATTGGCAGACACTCAAGGCCGCTTTATTTCTGCTGAGTTCGATTTAGGACTTGGACAAACTGCACATATTTGCTCGCTCTACCTGCCTTCTGGTTCATCGGGTGAAGAAGCTCAGGCGCGCAAAGACCTATTTTTAGGCGAATATCAACAAATTTTGAAGCAATGGCGTGCTGAAAATAAGTCAGTGATTGTTTGCGGTGACTACAACATCGTGCATAAACGTATTGATATTAAAAATTGGTCTGGGAACCAAAAGGCTTCAGGCTGCTTACCACATGAACGTGCATGGCTCGATCATATTTATGATGAGCTTGGCTATGTCGACACCTTCCGTGAGGTACGTAAAGAAGCCGAGCTTTACTCTTGGTGGTCTAACCGAGGACAAGCGCGTGCCAAAAATGTGGGTTGGCGTATCGACTACCATGCATGTTCACCAGACTGGAAAGAACGTACAGTCAATGCTTGGATATTTAAAGATGAATGGTTTAGCGACCACGCCCCTGTGATTATTGATTATAAAATTTAAGCTTCCAACAATTAATTGAGTAAACAATTGTTTACTCAATTAGAGCTTATTTCTCACATTACATGACGAATTTGTGGATTTATCTCATAACTTGAACATAGCATTATGGTCGCACGGCAAAGGGACATGTCAGGATGACATAAAAGGATTGGACGCCGAAGGAAGTATAAAAACAAACTAAATGATTTAGCTTGTTTTCAAGGATGTGACAATGGACGTTGGATTGAGACCCGCATGATCAGGATGATTAAATGCGGGTTTTCTCTTATCTAGCCCTTATATCTCTAGACTCAAAACTCCCCCAACTAAAACAGCTAAAAATTCGATCTGCACAGCATTTTCTTATTCTCGCTTTATTTCTACTTCTGACTGTGCAACCTTAAGCTGAATTTTCTTGTTATTGAATCGCTTTCTTTTCTGAGCATCGTTTTGTTCTGTAGGCTATTCTAAAAGACCAAAATGTCGTTTTGATGACAATACCCAATATTTATTACATGCGACTTTTACAGCAAAACATTTATTTCTCAATCCACATCAAGATCGAGCTTTGAGCATTGATGAATTAGCCTGTAGGATAATGCTGAAGTGTATTTTTATCTTATTGTTTGAATAATTGAGGACATCTGTTCATGCTTAAAATTTATGGCATCAAAAACTGTAATACCATGAAAAAAGCTTTCGACTTGCTCAACGAATTAGGCCTAAGCTACGAATTTCATGACTATAAAAAACAAGGTATTGATGCTGAAACCGTGAAAAAATGGCTCGATGCCAAAGGTGCTGATGTGATTCTCAACAAAAAAGGCACCACATGGAAAAAACTCAGTGAAGAAGAGCAACAGGCGGCCTTAGCCAGTGAAGAAAATTTGATTCAGTGTTTAACAGCGCATAGCAGTATGATTAAACGCCCTGTATTGGATACAGGTAGCGATTTATTGGTTGGCTTTGATGAAAGCGCTTATCGTGCGTTGAAATAAATTTTTTTATCACACTCATGCACGGCTCTAGTTCAATTGTGGCTGAAAATAGGCTATAAAAAAGCCTGACATCGTCAGGCTTTTTTGTTGGAATCACGTCAAATTAGTTGGCGCGGATCCATGTTTGGTTACGACCTAAAGCAGCAACACCAATAAAGCCGCGAAGCTCTAGTTTTTTGCCGCCATCAGCCAATTGACCTTTTAATTTGTAAGTTTTACCTGATTGAGGATCCAAAATTGAACCGTCTTCATAGCTTGTACCACCTACATTTTTAAGACCTGTCACAATACGTAAGCCTTTTAATGATTTATTGTGATATGGGCCTTCACATTTTTTACAAGCGTTCTCTTCACCTGGTGTCAAAACTGACTGAATGCTCGCAGAAAGCGTACCATTTTTTTGCTCAGTGAATTTTACAATCGCTTTTGGCTGCTTGGTTTTATCATCAATGGTTTTCCAAGTTGTACCATTTAGCGGATCTGCAGCATTTGCAAATGCGGCTAAACTCATCAATCCTAATGCTAGTGCAATTTTTTTCATTTTTGTTTATTTCCCTGGTCTGATATAGACGACATTAGTATCCAAAAGTCACAACAATTTATCAATTTTTGTATGTGACCGTTTAGTGTAACCTTGTAATTTGTGTTGGTAAATATGCTCACACGATTCCAAAAATAGAAAAAGATGGAAAGACAATGAAGATATCGCCACTGACGAAACAACTGATTACAGAAAGCATTTTAAAAACCACAATTCGTGGGCCGAGCCAATTCAATTTACCGCCCAATACTTTAAGGTTTGCTTTGGAACAAATGTGTCGTGCATTTCCCCAAAACCCCGATGTACAAATTCGTCCTATTCGCTTAGCCGGCTTAAAAGCCGAAGAAATCAAACCTCAACAGGCATCGACCCAACTCATTTTTCATATTCATGGGGGCGCATTTTTCTTGGGTTCGATGAACACGCATCGGGCGTTTCTGACTCAAGTTGCGGCACGCACGCAAATGCAAGTGTTACATTTGGATTATCCTTTATCCCCTGAAGCACAGTTCCCTGAAGCACTCGATGCCCTTTTTGATGTGTATGCGGTGTTATTAGATCAAGGGGTTCAAGCCAAAGATATTATTTTGTCAGGCGACTCTTGTGGTGCAAACTTGGCGCTTGCCTTAGCCCTTAAAATTCAACAGGAACAACTTCCACAAGTCAGTGGTTTGGTGTTAATGTCACCGTTTTTAGACTTGACGCTGAGCAGTGAGTCTTTGCGTTATAACCGTAAGCATGATGCGCTGTTAAGCATAGAAGCCCTCGAAACAGGCATTGATTATTATGTACCACGCTCGGTCGATCGAGCTGATCCATTGGTCTCGCCTTTTTTTGCCGAGCTCAAAGAACTACCTCCGATTCATATTCAAGTGGGTTCTAAAGAAATTTTATTGGATGATGCGCAGCGCTTTAAAGTCAAAGCAGAAGAAGCCGGCCTAGATGTCGAATTTATGCTGTACACTGGCATGTGGCATAACTTCCAAATGTTTAGCTCTTGGTTTGAAGAAGGACAACGTGCGCTGAGTGATTTAGCTGATTTTGCACACCGACTGGATCAGGACTAATCCGTGAAAACCAATTCCTGAAAACTGATCCCTGAAACTAATCAAAGTCACCATAAAAAAAGGTCAGCAGATGCTGACCTAAGAGGGAAATGTCATTCTGTTAAATGGCTTGAATTTGAGCCTGAGCTGTCGCCATTGCTTGTGCTTTCATGTCAGGTCCCATATTGACACCTTCGGCACGAATCACATCAATATCGCTAACACCTGTAAAATTAAATACGGCTTTTAATAAACCTTCTTGATAATCTACAGGGCTGTTATCGCCATACACGCCGCCACGACTGCTGGCAATATAGACTTTTTTATCACCTGCCAAGCCCACTGGACCTTGTTCTGTATATTTAAAGGTACGACCAGCAACACTGATACGGTCAATCCATGCTTTCAAAGTTGATGGCAAACCGAAGTTATACATAGCAGCACCAACCACAACCACATCGGCATCTAAATACTGTTGCAACAACTGCTCGCCTAAAGCCGATTGTTCTGCATTTTGACCCATCAAAATTTCACTGCTGAGATGTGGAATCTGCTGTACAGCTAAATCGAGATGTTGAACCTGTGCCGCATCACCATGTTTTTGCTGTAGCTGTTGTACAATTTCAGCGCTGAGTTGACGTAAAACTGAAGCGTCGCCCATGATGCTTGAATCAATATGCAGAATTTTCATGACTAAAACCTAAAGCTGTTGTTATTAACTTGAGCCTAGTGTAATCACTTTTCATAAATAGAATAATCCCGATCCTTATGACACTATGTTTTATTTTTAGAACAATCATTTTGAACTCGCAAAAAATTTAAAATTACTGAGCGGTTCTTGACCGTTATCAAGTGTAAATTTTCATGCTAATGTAAGCCTATAAAATGATATCTATATAAACTTTAAGAAAAAAACTGATAACTCGAACAGGGCAATGACACAGGATGACGGTGAAATCAAGCATACGTGACATGATCCTCCGCAATAGAATCGCCCAGTATTTACTGGAAGATGAAGTGGTGATGAATTGGAGTATCCTGAAAAAGTGTATGCTCATGCTGATGCTTGGCTCAGCCATTCATCTGCTTTGGATCATTTGGAAATTTTATGTTTATGTCACGCCAGAACTTTGGCAGTGGGTTAACCTTGAGCTCATCCACTCTCAATTGTGGACCAACATCGTCTTTTTTTGCTTAATGGTCCTGCTGATTTGGCCTTGCTATGCTGGAAAAGATAATCCCAAGATTCAGCTAATTTTACCTTATCTTTCGGTCGGCTTATTCGTCATTTCTTTATGTCGTGATGGTTATTTAATTGGCGTCATGAGTCCAGCCACTATGATCTCCTACGTGAGCCTTGTGACCGTTGGATTGGTACTATTTACACGAAAAATCGTCTATAGCATGCTGATTCCAGCCACGATTTTTTTATCCATTTGTATGTATTTAAGCATCCGCGGCATTATCCCCTATGCCCCGATTTTTCAACCTCATGCCTATGGCTATCAAAATAGTTTTTGGCTCTTCTCAATGATCTTTTTCATTGTTCCTATTTTATTAACCTGTTTGGCTTTATTTGAAATCTTACTCAGCCAATGGCGTCACCGAGAGCATCTGATTCAAAAACTTAGTCAAGTCGACCCACTGACCAATTTATTTAATCGACGCAGTATCAATCAGTGTTTGGAACAGCTCGATAGTGCTAAAACAGATACATATGCACTGGTCTTATTGGACTTAGACCATTTCAAACGCATCAATGATGAATATGGACACGATAAAGGCGATGAAACCTTGATTCTTGTCAGCCAAGTATTAAACCAACATTTACGCGGTAGTGATGTGGTTGGGCGGTTTGGAGGGGAAGAGTTTATTTTGGTGCTAAAAAATTCTAACTTAGAACAAGCGATATTCATTGCAGAGCGCTGTCGAAAAGCCATTGAGCAGCTTGAAATTTGGGGACATGATGGTCAGTCAATTCATGTGACAGCCAGTTTTGGTATTGCGATTTCTACGCCAGAATTGGTACCGCAACAATTGCTGACCCATGCAGATCAAGCGCTATACGCAGCTAAAGCTGGCGGCCGCAACATGGTGATGGCCTACACCGAACAACAAAGCTTTAGCCATTTGGTTTAAAACTTTTATACAGATCAGACGTGGCGTTGAGCTTTTAACGTGGATACTGTTCCATACGACGGACTGGCTGTTCCAGTTGAGCAGCCGCGATCCATGCCTCCACAGAAGGATGCTGCAAAATCTTTTGCATATAACGCTGTGTGTTGTCACTCACAGGTAACTGAAAGGTCTGTAAACGTGTTACCACGGGTGCAAAAAAAGCATCGGCAATAGTAAATTCACCGCATAGAAAGCCATCCACCGCAGGACGACTCGACCAAATCTGTTCGATTCGCGCTACTTCAGCACGCAATTCGGCATGTTCAGACCATAATATTTGACCATGGCGACCATAATCCGCCTGCAAATTCATACTGCATAAGCTACGCAATTGCATAAAACTACTGTGCATTTCCGCGCAAATACTCCGTGCCCATGCACGTTGTGTGGGATCTTTGGGCCACAGTGTAAGCTCTTGAAACTGCTCTGCCAAATATTCACAAATCGCCAATGAGTCCCAAATCATCACACCGTCATGTTGCAGTAGGGGCACCTTGCCATTGGCATGTAGGGCTAACATTTGCTGCTTGAACGCTGCGCCATCTGCTTCTTCAGAAAAAGGAATCAAGATCTCTTGAAAGGGTAAATTAAACGCGTGTAACACCAACCACGGTCGCATAGACCACGTCGAATAGTTTTTATTGGCAATATATAATTGCATCATTTTTATTCTCCACGCGATTTAAATTTTTCCAATTGCGCTAACAATTCTTTCTCGCTAAATGCGCCCGTCAAGCGCAGTCCACGTATCTCTTGATGCGCTGTATCTAAAAATAAATAGGTCGGTGGCCCTAAAATATCCCATTGATTGAGCAGTACTTGATGGGTTGCATCATACTGACTCAAATCCAACTTAATTAAGTAATACGGTGCCAAAGCCTGTTGCACTACTGTCGATTTTAAAACTTTATGTTCAATCGGCTGGCAGGCCACACACCAATCGGCATAGACATCAATAATTGCGGATTGACCTTGAGGAATTTCACTTAATAAACGTTGAAACTCTTCCGCTGTATGTGCCACATGCCAAGCACTTTGTTGTTGATTTTCTTCGACTAAAAAACGTTGGCTATGTTGATATTGACTGTACACAATATAAGGTACGGCGGCACAGAACACCAAGATATACAGCCATTTGAGCTGAGTACTGCGCCATAAAATGCGCCAAAGCACATAAGCGCTAAACACCAGACCCAGAGCAAGGGATAACCACTGTAACCAAGCTTCACTGATCAATGGTCGAATAAAATACAAAGCCAATGCCAACATAATGAAAGCAAAGAGCACCTTGATTTGATTCATCCACAAACCCGCTTTAGGCAATACCCGTGAGCCAAGGACACTGGCCAACAATAGCGGGGTCCCCATGCCAAAGCCGAGGGTGAATAACAATAACGCACCTTGCCACTGACTTTGGGTTTGGGAAATAAATAATAATGCGCCTGCCAACGGTGCTGTCATACAAGGACCGACCAGTAATGCTGAAATCATCCCCATGACCCCAGCGCCAACGAGACTACCGCCCTTTTGCATCGACTGAGCTTGGTCTAAGCGATTGACCCAACTGCGTGGCAATTTCAGTTCAAATAAACCAAATAAATTCAGGGCAAAAACCACAAAGAGTACGCTAAAGGCAATTAAGGTCGAGGGTTGTTGCAACCAACGCTGGAAATTCAAACCTGCAGACGACGCCACCAAGCCGAGAATGGCATACACCATCGCCATACTGGTGACAAAAGTCAGTGCAATCATCCATGCTTTTAAACCTCGGCTGTCGCGGACAATCAGTGAGGTTAAAATCGGCAGCATTGGCAATGAACAAGGGGTAAAAGCCAGCAAAAAACCCAGGCCAAAAAACAGCAAAAGTCCATAAAATATAGAGCTTTGCGCTAATTTTTCAGACCACATTTGGTCGCTTGCGGTATAGCGTTCAGAAGCCAGTGCAGCATTATCTGCCCTCTGCTGATCTAAACGATTCGCCGTAGGCTGTTCAGCATTATTTTCTGCTGCAAAGTCGAGTAAACGTTTGCTTGGAGTGGCTAGATTTTGCTGTGTGACCAAACCAGAAGCATCCGTTTCAAAGCTGATGCTCTGTGGTGGATAACACACCCGATCCTTGGCACAGCCTTGCCAACTGACTTGATAAGTCTGCAGTTTTTGAGTTGGAATTTTAAAACTCAACTGTTGGTAATACACCTGCGTATGACCATAGTTATCGTCTTTTAAATCCTCAGCAGCAGGCAAATCCAAAGCCAAAACTTGATTGCCCTGCTTCACCTCTATTTTGTGCTGATACAGATAATAATGCGCTGGAATATCCCAACTCAGCTCCGCCTGATCTGCACGATCGGAGACGACCGAGAAAGGAAAAGCATCTTCAGCTGAAAGTAATGCATCCTGAGCAGAGACGCCCATACTGAACGACAGCACAGCCGCTGCCGCAACATAAGTCCATTGTTTCATTCAGCTGAATTCATCCTCAGTCTGTATTTATACGTTTTAAAATTTAGGGTTCTTTTAGAACAGGTAAGATACGCCCAAACCGGACTGATAATTTTTATGACCGCCAGTGAGTTCTAGACCGACGCTCGCATCCAACTGCATACGATCCGAAACGGCATACGTCAGACCTGAAGCCAAAGACACTTCCTGATCGGTACTCTCTGCTTTGCGATAAACCAGCTCAGAAAAGCCCGATAAATTACCCGCAATGTGATATTCCATTCCCGGAATTGCACTCACAGCCCAATCACCATCTTGAACCTCATAACGCATGGTCATTGAAGTCCCAATTGTATCGCTATAATCATAAGCCACGGCTGAAGTCAGACTATAAATGTCATCTTCAGCACTAAAGCCTTCATTGCCTGTCGCAATAATAGCTTCAGCAAGAATAGCCATCGACAATTTCTCATCATTCAAATCAATGGCTTTTTTCAGGCCAATGCTGACATCACCCAAACCATCGTCTTCAACTGAGCGACCCGCAACTTTGGTTTTAGACCATGTAGGACCTTGCCAACCCAATTGCAATTCCAAATCTTTTGCCAAACCAGTACGGAATAACATGTCTGCATTTAAAGTGGTGTTTTTTACTTTTTCACCATTTTCATCACGACTTTCACTATAGCTCGCTGCTGGCAAACTTTGTTCCCATGCCAAACGACCTACAGGGGTAATGCCTGTGCCCATACCCGCGCCCGGACGGTCAAATGAAAAATCCGCCGCAAATGCAGACAGGCTCAAACTGGATAATGTTGCAATGCTTAAAACTTTAAATACAGTCATGTTTTTACTCACAATTATGCTAATTCTTTGGTCATTTTTGCGCCATGGCTACGCAAAAGCTCCAAGGTTTGTTTTTCTTCTTCCAATGCTTCCGACCAATTTACCGCGTCAAAATCACAGTCAAAAAATAATTCACTAATCGACGACAAAATGGTTAAACCATCGCTATCAATCATATTTGGATTCACTTTTTCATCCAATAAACGCTGTACCGCAGGGACACATGCTGCACTCGCGGCATCCCATAATGGACCATAAATTTCTTCAGCATCCCATAAATGCACATTGGCTTTGGCTTGAATCAGCGCTTCCAAGATTTGCATATGTACGTCTAAATGTTGTGTTTTCTGTTCTGCTGTTAAGGGTTGGCCTGCTTCATACGCTTCGCAAACCATTTCCCACCATTTAAACAAACCATCAGACCATACAGAAACCGCAGGTCCTTTTTCAAAGTCGATAAAATTTGGATTAAGACCATCTGCCAACAGGCGTTGCACCTGTGCAAGATCTTGTTCTTCTAACGCTTGCACAAAAAGCTGTTGTTGCGCTGTTAACATCTGGAAAGCTCACTTCAATTTATTTTGATCTATTATGCCGAATAAAGCTGCGTTTGTTTGAATTTCATGTAAAACAAAATACAAAACACACAAAAAAAGCCCCGCAGGGCTTTTTTTAAATTTTGAGACTTATTCGTCATCTACGCTGTCATCTGCTTCAGCAAAAGCAGGTTGCGTACTGCGTGGGTTCTCTTTCTTTTCGAACACATGTTCAAGACTACGTTTAAGTCGATCAATTGCACCGTGAATAGCTGTATCTACATTATGACCACGATGGTTGACCACGACAGGTTTCAAACCTGCTGGACGTGCTTCAATCATACATTTGATGTCGTCGCTGCCGCCCTTGTCCCCATTTTCATCACTTAAATGCACCGAAAAGTGGGTAATGCGTTCACTATGGCGCTGAAATTCTTCATTAAGTTCTGCACGAACGTATGTAATTAATCGATCACTATTAGGAATGTTTTTATCTGTACGGATTTCTATGTTCATAATATCATCCTCATATCTATCTGTAATATCTATAAATATTTGTGCAAAACTTATTATCTTGGCACGTTACATTTGCTGTAAATGTTACAGCAATGACCATCTTCAACTTTGTATGGAACGTCGTCCTCCACATTGAATGATGAACACTTTAGAGTCTGCAGATCCGTGTCCTTATACTTCGAATATCGGTCTTAAGTTAGAATTTTGCAAGTGCTATTTTGATATTTTTTTAATATCCATAAAAAAGTAAGACTTTATTGTAGATTTGCATTGTTTTAATTGATTTGGGTCATATTTTTGTGCATTTCCTCGACGCCCACCTTCTATTTGCACAATTCCATTCAAACTCAAAATCTCGCTTTTACCGTCATCGATCATTCACAGCGTATTTCCCCTTCAAATTACAAAACAATTTTGCCGTTGAGTAAAATTTGGCTTTATTTTTGCTTAATAATCTGTATGCTTTCAGTGCTTCTCGGGGGAGATATTTTTTAATGAAACTTACACAAATCGTTGCATCATGTGCATTAGCATCTGCTGCTGCTTTCACTCAAGCTTCACCTATCGTATGGCAAGATTTCAGCTTAACTGGCCTATATGGTGAAAATTATGTTGTGCCTTTTGATGGTGACAACAATGAACAGAAAACGATCACAGCTGAATATGCCGCTAAACTGAAATATTCAGATGTATTCTTCTTCGTTGACCAAGCTTGGGACAAAGATGATGAAGCATCGACTTACCTTGAGCTTGCACCGCGCCTTAGCTTAGGCGAAGTTTCTGGTAAAGACCTTTCTATGGGGCCGATCAAAGACGTTCTGATTGCAACGACTTGGGAACATAATGCGGGTTACGATCACCACAACTCTGAATTTAACAACTTCTTGTACGGTGTAGGTTTCTCTCTCGATATTCCATATACACAATATGCAAATGTGAACTTCTATAAAGCGGCAAACGACAAGACTAAAGATGATTATCAAATGACAATCACTTATGCAGTGCCGTTCAAATTAGGTTCAGAAGAGTTTTTAGCAGATGCCTTCCTAGACTGGTCTACTGCTGAAGCAGACCATGCAAGTGAATTAAACTGGACATCTCAGTACAAATGGAATCTGGGTAAACACATTTCACCAAAAACTAAATTATATGTTGGTATCGAACATTCAGTTTGGAACAACAAATATGGCCTGAAAGGTCAGGACCAAAACGATGTCAGCGCTTTGGTGAAATACCACTTCTAAGTTCGACTCAGAACGCGATGAAGAAAAAAGCAAGGTTCATCACCTTGCTTTTTTTATGCCTAAGTTTTTAAATTGACTTTATTTTTATCAGAAATTTGCGCATGTCTTTTCTCATTCGACCTGCAACTCCACAAGACTTAGCGGCCATTCTCGCAATCTATAATCATGAAGTTCTCAACGGCTTTGCGACATGGAATGATCAAGCTTACACTCTTGACTCTTTTCAACAGAAATTGCTGGATTTCCAAAAGCAAAATTTTCCTTTTGTGGTGATTGAAGATCAGGATCAACAGCAAATCGCCGGTTATGCTGACTATGGTTCTTTCCGCCATTTTGCTGGCTATCGACATACTGTTGAGCATTCTGTCTATATTGACCCAAACTATGCTCGACAGGGTCTTGGTCAGCAATTATTAGAGCACCTAATTCAGCATGCAAAAAGCCAAAGTATGCATGTCATGATCGCTGGCATTGATCACGGCAATAGCGCCTCGATTGCCCTGCACAAAAAATTAGGCTTTAAGCAAACAGGTTATATGCCCAAAGTGGGACAAAAGTTTGGTGAATGGCGTGATCTGGTCCTGATGCAACTTCAGTTATAACCCGTGTTGAGCTGTGTTTATGGTAATTTATCCAAACGAATACCATCTTGAATTACACTCAGCACCGATAAATTATGACGCACCGCATCACGATAAAGATCTTGTAACTGTAAAAAAAGTAGTTTTAATTCGGCCAATTTAAGCTCTTGCTCAGGTGCGGTTTCTGCAATCGTGACCAAATAACGTTTTTTGATTTCATCCACGCTTAACTGTTGTAATGCCTGATGGATTTCTGCAACGCGAACTACAGTATTGTAATGCACTGCAAGGCTCAGTCCCGGTCGTCGCTCTGACAAAGGATGTTCTGCCTGAATGGCATAACTCAGTGCCGCAACTGAATCACTGTTCACGCTTAATAATGGATTCAACTCTTGCCACGCTTCCCCTAAAAAAAAGGAGTGTTGTACAAAAGGTGAATCCAAGACATCTTGAGGGGTTTCTGCTTCTAAAATCAGTGTTTCCAAATCATTCGGTGGGATCAAATATAATATCGCGTCCATATTCTTATCTTCTTGTTATGTCGTACATTTAGATTAATGTAATCCACACAAAAATAAAGCAGATATTTTGTATATTCGACTGCAGTTGATCGAATACTGATGGATGCCCATTCGCCCTTTACCAAAGTTTCAGTACTGCACTTAGCATCACTGAAGCACGACATGCTGAAGCTTCAAATGACGATACTGAGAACAACTTAAGCTTATGGTTTAAAACAAAAAAAATTTATGCCACTCGTTTTTTTGATGCCATTTCCATGACCAGCAACGATTTTTTGAGCGTAGTAAATTGAATGAAAAGAGTAACGAGCTTGATTGATACAAGCCCGCCACACATCGCAGTCAACTAAATGTTAAATCGCCACCAATTCCCGAATGCCTTTTTCAGGCATTTCACTACCGACACCTTGTGCAATCACTTGCCCCCGCGCCATCACGGTATATTCATCTGCCAGTTCTTCTGCAAAATCATAAAACTGTTCAACCAAAACAATCGCCATTTCTCCGCCATCAGCTAACTGACGAATCACACGACCAATGTCTTTAATAATCGACGGCTGAATGCCTTCAGTCGGTTCATCTAAAATCAATACCCGCGGTTCGGAAGCGAGCGCACGGGCAATCGCCAATTGCTGCTGCTGACCTCCAGATAAATCTCCACCTCGTCGATGTTTCATTTCATCCAATACGGGGAAAATCTCATAGAGATGTTCTGGCACTTTTCGGGTTTTAGCGCCTTTAAATTTTGCCATCCCAATCAAAATATTTTCTTCAACGGTCAAGGTTGAAAAAATGTCCCGTCCTTGCGGTACATAAGCCAATCCTTCGCGTACACGTTGCTCTGGACTCAGTTTAGAAATATCTTTGCCATCCAGTAAGATCTGCCCAGACTTGATCGGTAACATACCCATTAAACATTTTAATAAGGTGGTTTTACCCACACCATTTCGCCCGAGCACCACTGAACACGCCCCCACGGGAGCGGCAAATGTCACATCTCTTAAAATATGACTGCCACCATAAAACTGATTGACGTCTTTGACTTCTAACATGGTCTGCTCCTTAACGTCCAAGATATTTTTCAATGACATCTTCATTGGCTTGGACTTCGGCCAATGTACCCTCGGCCAAAATCGCACCTTGCGCCAACACGGTGACTTTTTCACTGATGGTGTCAATAAAGCTCATGTCATGTTCAACCACGATAAGGGTATGGTTCTTTTTCAACTCTAAACATAGCTCTGCGGTACGCTCTGTTTCAGCATCGGTCATCCCTGCTACGGGTTCATCTAGCAGAATCAACTTTGGACGCTGCATCAGTAGCATGCCTATTTCTAACCACTGCTTTTGACCATGTGACAACAGCCCTGCCGGTTTATGGATTAATTCTTCTAAGCGGATTTGTGCTAAAGATTCGTCCAAGGCATTTTGCGCATCTGGATCGAGTTTGCTGAAGAAACTCTTTTTCACCCGTTTATCTTTCGGTGCTGCCAATAACAGGTTTTCCATCACAGTAAAATTTTCAAATACAGTAGGCTTTTGAAACTTACGACCGATCCCAGCTTCTGCAATTTGCTCTGTACTCATTTTTGCCAAATCATAGGTTTGCCCAAAAAAAGCCGAACCTTCTGTCGGACGAGTTTTCCCTGTAATCACATCCATCAGCGTGGTTTTGCCTGCACCATTGGGACCAATGATGCAGCGCAGCTCACCTTCTTTGATATATAACGACAAATCATTTAATGCACGGAAAGAATCAAACCAGACACTGACTTTTTCTAAATACAAGGCAATGCCGTGACTGAAATCCGCACCCTGCTCCTTTGGTCGTCCATAACCTTCAGCAGCATGACCGCCATGCGGTTGAACCCATTGATCATTCATTCGCTGCGCTCCTTTTTAAACCGCTCTAATAACCCAATCACACCTTTTGGCAGGAATATCGTTACCACAATAAACAGCGCACCTAAAATCAATAGCCATGCCTCTGGATAAGCCACCGTGAAATAGGTCTTCACCCCATTGATTAAACCTGCACCCAGTATCGGGCCAATCAGCGTACCGCGACCACCTGCAGCCACCCACACCGCCATTTCAATCGAATTGACAGGGTTCATCTCACTCGGGTTAATAATACCGACTTGGGGGACATACAGAGCGCCTGCAATCCCTGCAATCACGGCGGACAAAACCCATGCAGAGAGCTTGTACCATAAGGTACGGTAACCTAAATATTGCAAACGGTTTTCACTGTCACGAATTGCACCAAGGACGCGCCCATAGGGTTTATTCATCAGGTGACGTAAACCGACAAAACAGACAAGCAAAGTCAGTGCCGTGAGGAAACACAAGGTTGCACGCATTGGTGCAGAGGTAATATCCATACCTAAGATGGTTTTAAAACCGGTAAAGCCGTTGTTACCGCCAAAGCCTGTTTCATTGCGGAAAAACAGTAGCGCCGCAGCAAAGGTCATGGCTTGGGTAATAATTGAAAAATACACGCCTTTAATTTTTGAGCGGAAGGCAAAGAAGCCAAAAATGAAGGCAATCAGTCCTGGGACCAAAACCACCAAAGCCAATGCCCACACGATATGTTCAGTACCCATCCAGTACCACGGTAGC
The DNA here is from genome assembly GCF_013418285.1 of Acinetobacter sp. YH12152. Lineage (NCBI taxonomy): Bacteria > Pseudomonadati > Pseudomonadota > Gammaproteobacteria > Moraxellales > Moraxellaceae > Acinetobacter > Acinetobacter sp. YH12152. Next base: position 17,045 of record NZ_VPCH01000039.1, on the reverse strand, counting down.
TCGGTCCAACTCAAAAAGCGCATAAAGTCGGGTAAGCCATCGCCTGCCGCTTCACGCATGAGATACATACCGAAGGCATAGCCGCCCAAGGCAAAGTACAGACCATGCCCTAAGCTTAAAATGCCGGCATAGCCCCAAACCAAATCTAAGGCCAATGCCACCAAGGCGAGACACATAATCTTGCCAATGAGCGTGACCCAATACGCTGATAAATGCAGTGCTGAATCGGCGGGTAATACATGTAACCAAGGTAAAATCAGTAAAATGGCAAAGCACACGGCAATCGCCATACCGCTATAGGGTTTATCCGATAATAACGAAGTGATTTTCATGCGCTTACTCCACAAAACGGCCTTTGATGGCAAACAAACCTTGTGGACGTTTTTGAATAAACAAAATCACAAGAACCAGTAGAATAATTTTCGCTAAGACTGCACCCATGCCGATTTCCAGCACTGTGCCACTGACACCTAGACCTAAAGCCGCCAATACTGCGCCCCATACTTGGCCAACACCGCCAACCACAACCACCAAGAACGCATCGATAATATAGTTTTGTCCTAGGTCAGGACCGACATTGCCGACTTGTGCTAAGGCACAGCCTGCCAGACCTGCAAGCCCCGAACCTAAACCAAAAGCCATCATGTCAATGCGGCTAGAACGGATACCTACGGCCTGTGCCATTTGACGGTTTTGCGTCACGGCACGAACAAATAAACCAAAGCGGGTTTTATTCAGCAAGTAAACCAGTAATAGGAGTACCGCAACGGTAAAGCCAATAATGGCAATACGGTTATAAGGCAGCATCAGACTCGGTGTCACAGCAATGCCCCCTGACAGCCATGAAATATTCGACACCTCAACGTTCTGCGCACCAAAAACCATGCGCACCACTTGCATTAAAATTAAGCTCACACCAAAGGTGGCTAATAGTGTTTCCAATTGACGGCCATACAAGGGACGAATAACAGTACGTTCAATCAACATGCCGATCAAAGCACTTACAATAAATGCAGCAGGAATCGCGGCAATCAAGTACCAATCGACATAGCTACTGAGATAACTCTTAAACAGGCTTTGCACCACATAAGTGGTATAGGCCCCGATCATGATCAGTTCACCATGCGCCATGTTAATCACGCCTAGCAGACCATACGTAATGGCTAAGCCCAACGCCGCCAGTAGTAAAATACTGGCCGTGCTGAGACCTGAAAAGACATGTCCAGTCCATTCACTGGCCTGAATACGAGTTTTAATATTGCTCTTGGCTTCTGTCAGTGCGGCTTTTAACTCAGGATGCAGGTTGGCTTGTTGTAATTCCTGTTCCACCATCGCCAACACATCGGGACGGTTAGAATCTTGCAGCACTTTGGCCGCCTGTATTTTTTGTAAAACATCAGGGTTTTGATAATCCAAGCGTGCTTTGAGCTGCGCTAAACGGGCTTTAACTTTGTTATTTTTTTCATTTAAATACAATTGATTAATATTTTTAACATCCAACTCAGCCAAGTTATTTTCTAAAATATCAATTGCATCCAAACGTTGGTTTAAATCATCCGATTGCAGCTTTTCTTTCGCTTGCGCAAACGTTAAGGCTTTACGAAGGGTATTCACCAAGGTGACTTGAGATAAATCGGCAGGCCAATCCGTCACGGTTTGCAAATCAGGATAGCTCAATAATTTTTCGTCAGTTTCTAAAATATAGGTTTGACCGCTTTGACCACTATATAACTGGTCTTTTTCGACCAATGCGGCCAACTGATCTAAGGATTCAATATCGCCCGGCCATTGATTCAGTAAACTGCGGCGCTCGGTAAAACTACCGCGAACAAATTGCTGAATGGCGTCACCTTGCTGCACAGATTGCACCGTAGGCACGACATTCGCTGCAGTTTCTGCATGCACGATTTGCAGACAGAATAATTGGCTCAGGAATAGAAAAAGGATCGGGAAATTGCGTAATTTTTTCATCTTATAAGCATCCCTATTGAGTAATAGAACAACCCCATCTAGGGATCACATCAAAACATGCCCACTACACAATGGCAGTAGGCATTTGGATTGAATTATTTCGGGATGTACGGGCTCCATGGCTCTGCAGCAATGGTTTTTGCGGTTTTGTGCACCACATCAAACTGACCATCGGCACGGATCTGACCAATCATGACTGGTTTATGCAAATGATGGTTCGACGCATCCATTTGCAAGGTATAGCCCGATGGCGCTTTAAATTCTTGGCCGGCCATAGCTTCACGCACTTTATCGACATCTGTGCTTCCTGCTTTTTCTACCGCTTGTTTCCACATATTGATGCCGACATAGGTAGCCTCCATCGGGTCATTGGTCACAAATTTATCGGCATTTGGCAGTTTGTATTCCACGGCATACTGCTTCATTTTATTGGTGAATTCAGTATTCACTGGATTTTTCACCGACATGAAGTAGTTCCACGACGCCAAGTGTCCTACCAGCGGCTTGGTATCGATACCGCGTAATTCCTCTTCACCCACAGAGAACGCCATCACTGGAATATCCGCAGCTTTGATGCCTTGGTTGCCCAATTCACGATAGAACGGCACATTTGAATCGCCGTTAATGGTCGAGATCACAGCAGTCTTTTTCCCTGCCGCAAACTTCTTCACATTGCCCACAATGGTTTGATAGTTGCTATGACCAAATGGGGTATATTCTTCCATGATGTCTGCATCGGCAATGCCTTTCGACTTCAAAAATGCACGTAAGATTTTGTTGGTGGTACGTGGGTAAACATAGTCTGTGCCCAATAGTACAAAGCGTTCTGCCTTACCACCCTCTTCACTCATCAGATATTCAACAGCAGGAATCGCTTGCTGATTCGGTGCTGCACCTGTGTAGAAAATATTTTTAGACTGTTCCTGACCTTCATACTGAACAGGGTAGAACAATAAGCCATTTAATTCTTCAACCACGGGTAAAACCGACTTACGAGATACCGACGTCCAGCAACCAAAAATCACGGCTACTTTGTCTTGGGTAATCAACTGACGGGTTTTTTCCGCAAATAGTGGCCAGTCCGATGCCGGATCCACCACCACAGGTTCTAGTTTTTTGCCCAATACCCCGCCATTGGCATTAATTTCATTAATCGCCATCAAGGCCGTATCTTTTAGAGAAGTTTCTGAGATCGCCATCGTGCCTGACAGCGAATGTAAGATCCCGACTTTAATAGTATCGCCACTTGCTGCAGCGGCTTTTGGTTCTGATGTAGCGCTTTCTGTTTTTTCTTCTGCAGGTTTTGAACAGCCCGTTAAAGCAATCGCCCCAGTCATCGTTGCCGCTAAAATACTTTTAGCAAATACATTGCGTTGAAACATTATTCACACTCCCAACCTAAGCTTGTAATTCACATTTTTAAAATGCATTTGTTGTCTTTCATCACAACAGAGCAATTCAATAACTGTGCCAAGCCTTATTTTTTATTTTGATTGAGTGCTTTTATTTATTTTTAAATGTTATTTTTCACATAGTTACAATCATAAAATTTGCTTTTAATTTTTTATGGGTCGATTCAAAAATCGTAAAATCACCGCAAAGATGCATACAAACTTGTATCCAACATTTGACCTATAATTGAACAATTTTGCGACGTTTTTCAAAAAACACGGTGTTTTGGCACACAAATCATGCAGCTTTTCCTAAATTTGAAGCAAAAAAAAAACCACTTGCGTGGTTTTTTCCTTGTTGCAATTTTAAACCGCTAAATCGGCCAAATTACCCTTCTGTTCCAACCAATATTTACGGTCTGAAGAGCGCTTCTTCGCCAATAATTTGTCGAGTAAACCTGAAGTAAACTGTACGTCATCCAAGTCCAGTTGCACTAAACGACGTGTATCGGGATCCATAGTCGTTTCACGCAGCTGACTCGCGTTCATCTCGCCCAATCCTTTAAATCGAGTGATTTGAGGATTTTTGGTTTTACATTTCTTTAAGATGCTTTCTAGTTCATCTTCATCCAAGGCATAGTGCACATCTTTATTGTCATCTATACGGAACAGCGGTGGCATCGCCACAAACAGATGCCCTTCCTCAACCAAAGTATGGAAATGTTTGACGAACAGTGCGCAAAGTAAAGTTGCAATGTGCAAACCATCCGAGTCGGCATCGGCCAAGATACAAATCTTGCCATAACGGAGTTCTGACAAGTCGTCACTGCCCGGATCAACGCCAATGGCAATCGCAATATCATGTACTTCTTGCGATGCCAAAACTTCGTCTGAAGACACTTCCCAAGTATTTAAAATCTTACCACGGATCGGCATGATCGCTTGGAAGTTCTTATCACGTGCTTGCTTGGCAGAACCACCTGCAGAATCCCCTTCCACAATAAACAGTTCTGATTCTTCGAGGGTATGACCTACACAGTCAGCCAATTTACCTGGTAAAGCTGGACCTGAAACGATCTTTTTACGTTCAACTTTTTTCGCAGCTTTTAAACGGCGACCAGCCTTAGCAATCACCATTTCAGCCAGTTGCATAGCAATATCGGAGTTTTGATTCAGCCACAGTGCAAAAGCATCTTTGGCAATATTTAACACCACACCAGAGGCTTCACGGCTTGAAAGTCGTTCTTTGGTCTGACCTGAGAATTGTGGCTCTTGGAATTTCAAAGACAGAATAAAGTTGACGCCATCCCAGACATCTTCGGCAGATAGCTTCATATTCCGTGGCAATAAATTCCGTAATTCACAGAATTCACGAATCGCATCTGTCACACCCGAACGTAAACCATTGACATGGGTACCGCCTTGCGCAGTCGGGATGAGGTTGACATACGACTCTTGAATGGACTCACCACCTTCCACATTCCAACAAATCGCAAACTCAGCGCTGGCACGCTCTGCCTCACCGGTCGCCACAAATGCAGGGGCAGGAACGATGTCACGGTCTTGCAGTTCATCCATCAAATAGTCAACCAGACCATTTTCAAACTGCCATTCAATTTTTTCGTTATTGATTTGATCGACATAAATGATTTGTAGACCGGCTGCCAATACTGCTTTGGCTTTTAAATTATGTTTAAGTGCTTTTAAGGCAAATTTAGGAGAGTCAAAATATTTCGCTTCAGGCCAAAAATGCACGGTTGTTCCAGTCGCACGTTTGGCACATTTACCTTCTAAAACTTCCAGCGGCGCAACTGGCTCACCGTGTTCAAAGGCCATTTTATACAGGTTGCCATGACGTTGAACTTCCACCTCAACACGGTTGGACAATGCGTTGACGACAGAAATCCCCACACCATGCAGACCACCTGAAAATTGATAATTGTCTGTGCTGAATTTACCGCCGGCATGTAGTTTGGTCAGAATGATTTCAATCCCGCTTTGACCATACTCAGGATGGATGTCAACTGGCATCCCACGACCATTATCTTCAACTGACAATGAGCCATCTTTATACACTGTCACGGTAATTTTATTGGCATGTCCTGCAAGCGCTTCATCGACGGCGTTATCTATCACTTCCTGCGCCAAATGGTTTGGTCGTGTAGTGTCTGTATACATCCCCGGACGACGACGTACCGGATCTAGGCCAGATAAAACTTCAAGTGATTGAGCCGTATATTGCGTCACGTTGCAAAATTCCCTGCATTTTTGGTTAAAACATTTCTTCAAGCGCTACAGTATATGCTTTTTTATTAAAATGCATATCTCTTGCGATCAGCCGCCATTTTCTTAAACAATTTAAACGTCAAATGATGTCGTAACTGCCCATTTTTTGTATGTTAGATCTGGCATGTCAGCATTTGTATTGGATCATTTTATTTAGACATATTTTTGACAGCATCGGACAAAAACTGCAAGAGCATCGGTATTTTTTCTGCAAAATCATCCATGCCATGTGTTCCTCCCACCTCAGTGATCAGCATAGCCATACCGGCTTGAGCCGCACTATAAAAATCAGCAGCATCTCGATAATCCAAGGTTTCATCACCTTGTTGGAGCAAGACCAACAGTTGATCTGCATTTTCAACCTTAGATACCGCCAAAGCCTGCATTTGATTGAGCTGTGCATCATCCAAGCACCACGTTTCAGTCACCTGATAAGGCAATGCCGTCTCGCCAAATAAATCACGAAATAATTGCCATGGATAGACCGCAGGATTGATGAGCACCGCAGGAATGTGATGCCGTGCCATCAACTGCGTCGCATAAAAACCACCTAAACTACTCCCCACCAAAACCACATCATCCAAACCTTCTATCAGCTCTGACATCTGCTGCATTACCTGTAGCGGTGGCATATTCAAATCTGGCAAATGTACGTGCACACCAATTAAGTTTGCACAATAGCGCCGCAATATCTGTCCTTTCACTGAATTTGAGTTACTTTGAAAACCATGCAAATACACAATATTCATCATTTTGATTCCAAATTGATCTTTAAATTGCTTTAAAAGTGGCATATAAGTGCCAACTGCGTCACATTTTCTAAATTTGAATTTTTAGTAAAATTGTCAGACAAAAGGCATTCACCGACAGGTCTGTTATCGGTATTGTAAAAGCTGTTCGTGAGAATTTTATAAAATAAACAATGAAACTTCAGGCTATTCCAGTAATAAATACAATCGAGGGATAGCATTGAATGTAAGGATAGGAACATTATGCCTAGCTTAACACCATTGCATGAAACCTATTGTAAATGGGACCGCACACCACCCAGTCAAGCTGATGTTCTGGAAGGTTTGGCACAGCTCGTGACAATGCGTTTTAGTGATGTCGTGCATGACTTGATCAAAAACATTCAACGTGAAATTTTAATCAGTATTTTTGGAATGAGCGAACAAGGCTCGAAAGCCTTTCATAAGCAGCCGACCATTGCACGGATTTATGAATTTTCTTACAACACCTTTTTCAATTATGGCAATTATTTACTCGCACCAACGCTGCGTAGCATTATTGAAAAATTCCCACGCTTACACGACAAACCGCTCACGCCATCTTTACATTTTTTAGTGGGCGCGCTGAATGGGGTCTTGGGCGACTATTTACTGAAATATCACAACCCGATGGCCTTACCCATGGTGGTTTACGACCATTATGGTGCGGTACAAAAAGGCGAATTAACCGGTCGTATTACCCTGTTGATTCATGGGCTCTGCATGAATCATCTGTCATGGTCGACAGCCAAATATGGCGGCATTGGTGAAAAATTACTGTCACAACGTGACCACAACACCATGCTGTATTTAAATTACAACACGGGTCGTCGTATTTCGACCAATGGCCGCAGCCTAGCCAATACATTAGAAGATTTGGTCCGTCGCAACCCCGGTATTACCAGTATCGACTTAATTGGTCATAGTATGGGGGGCTTAGTGTCCCGTAGTGCCATTTTTTATGGCAAACAAAATATGTATCAATGGATTCATCAGGTTGAAAATCTAGTCTGCTTGGGCTCACCACATCATGGTGCGGTACTTGAACGTGTCGGATTTCATCTGCAAGATCAATTGGGGCGTTTCCCCTTGGTCAAAATCGTGGGCCACGTGGTGAATATCCGTAGTAACGGCATTTTAGATTTGCGCTATGGCAGCGTGCGTGATGATGATTGGGAACATAATGATGTCCGTATTGGACTCATGGACGACAACCGTAAACCAGCCCCGATTCCATCACATATCAATACATACCTCGTGGCAGGGACCATCGAATATGAACATCGTCGCAATAAAACGCGACATGTGATTGGAGATTACTTGGTCAGTGTGAAAAGTGCATTGGGGGAACACCCAAATGCACGGTATCAACTGAAAGTGCCAGATTCACATAAAGCGATTTTTTATGGTCTGAACCATTTCGAAATTCAGCATCACCCGCAAGTAGCCGAGCAAATCGTGCATTGGTTCTATCCAAACAATGACGATAAAGCTTGTGATCATATCTATGAATTTATGATGGACTTGGAAAGTATGGAAGGCATTGCCCTGACCTAAGGTAAACTTCCCCCATTCAGACTCGTAAAAAAAGCCCTCAACTGAGGGCTTTTTTATGTATCAATAAATTAAAATTTATCACGTAAACGTGGCACTGGTCTGCTTGGATATTTACGCAATAACTGCCAAAGACTGAGCAAGGTTAATACCGCAAAAAACACCAATGACCAAACCGGTAACGATTGCCCCAAGAACGCCCAATCCACTTTGGCACATTCACCAGAACCCGTCAGTACTTGCTCAAAGACCGATTTTAAAGGCAGCGTTTCTACCCAATAATCCAGTCCCGGACCACAACTCGGTACTTTATCTGGCGGTAAGTTTTGCAGCCAAATATGACGCGCAGCCACCCCAGCAGACCATAGAATTGACAGTGTCCCCAACAATGCGTAAATTCGTTTACCCCAATTCGATGCTGGATTGTGAATCAATGCAATCAATGAAATGATGCCGAGTCCAATCAAACCAATACGTTGGAATACGCACAACGGACAAGGTTCTAAGCCTTGTACATGTTCTAAAAACAGCGCAAAAGACATACCGATCACGCTGGCTAAAAACAACAAACCACTCACGAAGCGGAAACTCCATTTCATGGTAAATCCTCTTAAAATTTTTTATCTAAAGTTTTTCAAATATTCTTCAAAACTCAAGGTGCAGTCTTGCTCAAGTTGAGCCTGTTTTTCTAAAGACTGCTCAGCAACTTGTGCAAAATATGCTGCAATTTCTGGGCTCAAGACATGCTGCTCATACACTTCAGCATGTTGTAAGGCCATAAAGCTACCAAAGCCCCAAGTTCCACCTTGTTCTAAAGTATCGCTAATCATACGTGCCGACAATGTTTCATCGACTTCATCGATGCGTGATTGCATCACAGCCATTGCCTGAGTGTAAATATCTGTATTGTAAGAATCATCCAGCAATTCAGCCAACGGTTGCATCGCAGCGACATGTGTACGACACCATGTTTCAATTGGAACCGCTTGGCCTTGCTGTAAAATCACTGCGTTTGGCGCACGACCACGGTTTACCACTTCCGCCTGATTTTTCTCAATTTCATTTTGTTCGGCATCTAACAATGCTGGGCTGTCTTGCAATAAACAGTACAAAGCCACCACTTCGAGCAAGCCTGCCGTGTCTTCATTGATCCCAATCGGGCTATAAGGATTGACATCTACCGCGCGTAATTCAACATAACCTACGCCACGATTTTGCAGGGCTTCAGACGGTGTTTCACCATCCTGCGGCACTTGTTTCGGACGAACCAAACTGTAGTACTCATTTTCAATTTGCAACACATGGTCATTAATTTGAATCGGTTCACCGTGTTCATCATTTAAACCTAAATGACTAAATGCGGCATATGGGGTATGGACCGCTTTTTGCAAACCTTCCAAATATGCCTGAATATCGTTGTAGTGAATCCCTAACTGTTTTTGTGCCGAATTTTGATAGCCAAAATTTCCCATACGCAGTGCCGTCGCATAAGGTAAAAATAGCGTGCCTTTTAAGAGCGGTAACAGCTGATGTTCTCGTCCAGTCATAAAACATTTACACACCGACGGGCTCGCTCCAACCAAAAACATCACCAATGGCGTTAAACGAATAAAATTACGGATCAGGCCGAAATAACGATGACTGCGATAATCCTGTAAGCTCAATGCCTTGAGGGCGTCGTCAGTTTCGTGTTGTTGCAGTGCTTCAAAGAAATGATCTGGGAAGGATAAATTATAATGCACCCCTGAAATGGTCTGCATCCGGCGACCATAACGCACCCCTAAACCACGACGGTACAAGGTTTTAAAACGTCCTATATTCGAGCTGCCATATTGCGCTAAACGAATACTGTCTTCGTCTTTATCCAACATGCATGGCATCGACAACGGCCAAAGTTTTTCACCATGTTCTAAATGCGTATGCGCAACAGCATGAATATCTTGCAGATAGTTCAACGCCTCTGTAATGGTTTCTTTTGGCGGCGTGATAAATTCCATCAAAGCTTCAGAATAGTCTGTCGTAATATGCGGATGAGTCAAAGCCGCACCCAAGGCTTGGGGATGGTCGGCCTGAGACAAGAAACCGTTGCTTTGCATACGTAAGCTTTCACGCTCAATACCGCGCAACATTCCTTTAATCAGCGAAGAATCTACCCAAGTCGGTAAAATGTCTTGAGAGGTCGATTCGGGTTGACTCATTGCTATCTCGCTTAAATGGAAGAAACTACTAAAATAAAATCATCAGTTTATATCAGTATAACGCGATTTGAAGTGGGCATATGACCCACTGTATAGTTTTGAGACAAACCGTGATTTTATTTTGGCAATTTTTTATCACAAACTTACTCTATATGACATTTGAAATTTGTGATTTTATAAACAAATATATGCTAATAATGCTTAAAACTTATGAATTATCAAGATATTCTCGAATTTTGGTTTAACCCAGAAAATCAGCCCAATTGGTTCGCTAAAAGCAATAATTTTGATGTTTTAATCGAAAAAAAGTTTAAAGACATCCATCAAGCGGCCAGTCAAGCAGAACTGTGGCAATGGCGCACCACAGCCGAAGGTCGATTGGCTGAAATTATTGTTTTAGATCAATTTTCTCGAAATTTATTCCGTGACTCTGGCTTGGCTTTTGCCCAAGATGCACTGGCTTTGGCGCTTGCACAAGAAGCTATCGCGCAGGGTTTAGATCTACAATTAAGCCCTCAACAGCGCTCATTTTTATATATGCCTTTTATGCATAGCGAATCGACAAAAATCCATCAAAGCGCGTTAAAATTATTTGAGCAACTGGGCAATCCGATCAACTTAGAATTTGAAAAAAAGCATAAAGTGATTATCGATCGATTTGGACGTTACCCTCATCGCAATGCGGTATTGGGCAGAACATCCACAGCAGAGGAATTGGAATTTTTAACCCAGCCCAATTCTAGCTTTTAATTGACGGCTTTTGGCCAGTATCTCCCCTTGCCATGAACCGACTAAACAGGAGTGTGCGCATGAACAAACTCATTATCGCAGCAGCCATAACCGCAGCACTGGGCTTCACCGGCTGCGCAAGCACCCCATCGAAGCCTTTAACCTTCGAACAATTGGGTCGTTATGCTGCAACGCCATTAAATGCTCAAAGCTATCGGATTAGCTTCCAAGCTAGACCCAATATGAGCTATGGCACTGCCGAAGAAATCACCTTGGTTAAAGCCGCTCAAACCACCCTACACAATGGCTTTCAATATTTTAAAGTCATGGATGACCCGAGTAATCGGAGTCAAAAACCGCCGCGCCAAGCGGTGATTTACCCAGACCCAATGCCTTATCCATATGGCTATTACCGTCGCCATCCTGGTTTTTGGCCAGGCCCGTTTTATGACGTTCCACAGGTGGTCACACTCGATCCAACTCAAGTTTCCTACAGTATTACTTGCTATAAAGATCGTGCCAAAGCCCCTCAGGATGCCTTTGATGCTCGCTTGATTTTGCAATCACTCGGGGCTAAATATGGTTTAGACAGCCAAGGAAATCCTTTGCCTGTAGCCGCTGAGCCTACCACCAAATAAGTCAACCCATAGAGACCCGATCATTGATGAACCCAACTGAACAGCCTGCTGTTTCACCTAGTCTGCAACGCAGTAAACGCTTCGCCACCATTGCTTTGGTGGTGGCGGTGCTGGCGTGGATTGCATTGATGATTGCAGCTAAATTGCTGCCCGAATACGTCTGGCTCATTCATATTTTAATGCTTTCAGCAGAAGCTGGCGTGGTTGGTGGTTTGGCAGACTGGTATGCGATAACCGTTTTATTTCGCAATCCCTTTGGTCGGATTCCGATTCCTAAATTTTTACGTGATCACACAGAAATTATTCCTCGTAATAAAGCACGCATTGCCGAGTCAATGGGCCGCTTTGTTCAGGAGAATTTTCTTTCACCACAAGTGGTTGAAAAAAGCTTAGCGGAGACGGATCTCTCTCTTGCCGTCGGGAAATGGTTGGCCAATCCGCACAATAATGCGCAAGTGACCCAAGTCATTCAGCAAACGGTACCGAAAATTTTCGAATTTGTCGGTCAGGAACAAATTGGACAATTTATCCAAAATAACAGCGTGCAATGGGTACGCAATACGCAAGTCAACCATCTTGCCAGTGAAATGCTACGGGCAGTTTTAGAAAATGACTTCCATCAAGATGTCCTGCAACGTGGACTGGATTTAGCCCATGATTGGATGCTACAGCATCCTGAACAAACCCGTGATTTATCTCGTCAATTGTTTAAAGAACTTGGTGTTTGGAAGCTCGCCAAAGGTGCGAGCTGGATTGGTATTGATGTACAGCAGCGCACCATTGATTCACTGGTCAGTCGTGTCGAGTCCATGCTTGCTGACCATGAACATCCGTGGCGCCGTAAAATCGAAGACATGGCACAGCAGCTTATGCAGCAACTGGCGGACAATCAGAGTGTTGCCAGCCAACGCCTGAACAGCACCAAAGATGCCATGCTCGATAGTCCACAAATGTTGAATTTTATCAGTGGCGCAGTGGTGATTTTATGCGACGCGATTCGTTCTGATTTAGAAAAACCCGACTCTGGGATTGCACAAAACCTACGTGTCGCCATTCAACAAGTGGGCGAAAATATTGTCTCTAATGTCGCTGTACGCCAATTGCTGAATGAAAAAATGAGTGATATTGCCATCAATCTCTCCGATCAATATAGCGAAAAAGTCATTCGGTTTATCAGTGAGCGTATACACGAATGGGACTCACGTGAAATGATCGATAAGATCGAAAACGAAGTCGGTGGCGATCTACATATGATTCGAGTCAATGGTGTCGTGGTCGGTGGTTTTATTGGCCTCGCACTAGGGATTATTCGTGCCTGTGTAGAATGGCTGCTTTAGCCGCCTGCAGCAGTCCTCCTCAAAGGAGATTGGCCGCAGGTTTGAGCTTTATGCGTAGAACCGTTAAACTTTGCCGATCCGAAAATTTAATAGAACAATAAAATCTATGCACTTACCTGCCATCTATACACTACCATTCATTCTAATCATCAGTAGCTTAAGCGCTTGCCAGACCATTTCCAAAACCAGTAGCACAGTCAGCGACAAAGTGATGGGCATGCTCGGTAAAGAAAAAGCCCCTGAAATCGATAAAAAAGGCACAGTCGATATCAGCAAAAGTACCCAACAACAGTTAGAAATCCTACTGACCAATATGCCGAAAAATCAGTGGGTCTATATTGAAAATGATCAACAAGGCACATCTACCCTCAAAAATAAATCGGCAGACAATTTCACCTTGAGCCTCAAATTGAATTGCAAAATCAGCACTCAGCGCCCTACTTTCAGTTTAAGCAATGCAGATGGCCAAGACATCCTAAAAGCACATGACACGAATGTGGGGCAAATTCAAATTTTGCTCGACAATAAAAACTTTGGAAATCCGTTTGAGACAGCCAATCAGCAAAAGTTCCAAAACTTTAAAACCGCTATCGCTCAAGCTAAAGTCATCAAAGTGTTTAATGCCTCAAAACTCTATACCTTCCAAAACAACAAAGCCGAGTTACTCTCTAAAGCCGTAAGTTGTCGCGATAGCTTATAAATATTCAAGGCAAAATGCAGTAAGTCACCTTTTGACTCAGCTGTGACTTACATGCAGGCTTATTTTGCAGGTGGCTGTGGCCCTGACATATCGACCAACAGGCCTGTAAATTTTCGAACAAACGGCAATAAAATCAGCACAATGGGAAAAGCAATTGCCCAAGAAATCATCCAATTATGCAGCCATAGGGTAAGAAAACCCTCAAACCAACCTAAATTTCTGAGCATATTAATAAACGAAATAATGCCGCTCATGAGACAAGACAAAATAAACGGCACGATAATCAGCGCCCAGCGTGCAGCTAACTTCGGCACATTGCCAAAAATTTTAGGGGTGGGTTGTGACATGTCCATATACTCAAGCAGTGATCCTGAATCGCTAAACCACTTATATCGTTTTACTTCGATATAAGCAATGCTTCACTTTTATCGAATATTTTTTATTCGCAACAAATGGGTTCACCTAAAGAGCCTGAAATTTGCTATATTTACCGTTTTTCTGCGACATTTATTTTTCGACTGATTATGAATACGGCAATACAAGCAGCGCTCGATCATGCAGTGCAATCCCTTCAAGCTGAAGGTGTACTCCCAAATGACTGGAACAATACTAGCAATTTGACCCGAACCAAAGACCGAAGCCACGGTGACTTTGCGTCAAACATTGCCATGATTGCCTCTAAAGCTGCAGGTATGAAGCCGCGTGATTTAGCCGAAAAAATTCTGGCAAATCTTCCAGAAGTCGCAGATATCAGCAAAGCAGAAATTGCAGGTCCTGGCTTTATTAACTTCTTTTTAAATGCTGACCAACGATTTGCTGTCTTAGACCAAATTCAAGCTCAGAAAGATCAGTTCGGTCGTACACAGGCCAATGCTGAAAAACGTGTTCAAGTGGAATTCGTTTCAGCCAACCCAACGTCTAGCCTACACGTGGGTCATGGTCGTGGCGCAGCTTACGGTATGACCGTTGCCAATCTCCTTGAGGCAACAGGTGCCAAAGTTGACCGTGAATACTATGTCAACGATGCTGGCCGTCAAATGGATATCTTGGCGACATCGACTTACTTGCGTTATTTAGAATTGACCGGTCAACAACTGGTCTTCCCTAAAAATGCATACCAAGGCGACTACGTTAAAGAAATCGCACAAAGCATTATCGACAAAGATGGCGATGCTTATGTACGCCCTGTTGCCGACATCTACAAAGATGTTCCAGAAGATGTGCAATATGCCGCTGAACTCGATAGCGAAGGCAATAAAGTCGTAGTTTCAGGCGATAAAGAAAAACACATTGATGGCCTAATTCATAATTCACAAAACCATTTGGCTGCGGGTTACCGTGTGTTCCATCAAGCTGCGCTGAAAGCCATTCTTGATGACATTAAAGATGACCTCGGTGAATTTGGCGTGACTTTCAATCAATGGTTCAGCGAAGCAACCTTGACTGAAAAAATTGATGAAGCATTACAAATGCTCGATCAACGTGGTTTCTTATACGAAAAAGATGGCAACATCTGGTTCAAATCAACTGATTTTGGTGATGAAAAAGACCGTGTTGTGAAACGTCGTAATGGTCAAACTACATACTTCGCATCCGACATTGCTTATCACTTAAATAAACTACAACGCGGCTATACCGATATCATTGATATTTGGGGTTCAGACCACCACGGTTATATTGCACGTGTGAAAGCAGCGATTGATGCGCTTGGCTATGATTCTAAAAAATTGACGGTGCTTTTGGTTCAATTTGTGAGCCTATGGCGTGGCGGCGAGATGGTTCAAATGTCATCTCGTTCAGGTCAATTCGTGACTTTACGCGACTTACGTAAAGAAGTAGGCAACGATGCTGCTCGTTTCTACTATGTCATGCGTAAATCAGAACAACACATTGACTTCGACTTAGACCTTGCTGTGTCTCAAAGTAAAGACAATGCGGTGTACTACATCCAATACGCACACGCACGTATCTGCCGTATGCTCGAAAAAGCGGCTGCGACAGACGTTCAATTCTCTGCTGAAGCTGCACGTCAATTTGCAGCTAAACTTGAGTTAGAAGCTGAAACTGAAGTTCTTGCTAAACTTGCGGCTTACCCTGAAATTGTGGTTCGTGCAGCAAACAGCTATGAACCACACCAAGTGGGTAACTACTTGAAAGAATTAGCGGCGTTGTTCCATGGTTGGTACAACGAAAATAAAGTCTTGGGTGATAATGCAGAACTGACTCAAGCGCGCTTATTACTGTCTGTAAACGTACAGCAAGTTTTACGCAATGGTCTTGAATTATTGGGTGTGAGTGCGCCTGAAAGCATGTAAGCAACCCTTTATGTTGCGAGCACAATAGAAATTCATCGGCATCGCCCATGCACAAACACAGCGCATGGGTTTAAGCGTCATCAATTGCATTGTGCTAAAAAGAATCCTTTTCAATACAGGCTCGAAATGAGCCTGTATTTCGTTTATATTCAGCAATATGTCCGTGTCATCTTGGTTGTGCTGAAATTGTGAAAATTAAACAAATTCCTGATGACACTCATGTAATATATAACAATCAAGACTTGCTACTTTGGGCTGCCCCAAAGTGGTTCGTGACAATTAAAATTAAATGAGGTTTCCACGTGTTTGGAAAAACGCAGCGCGGTGTATCTGATCGGCCAAATAAGCCTAAAAAACCATTGATTCCAGCATGGCTAGGTACACTTGTCATCATTTTAATCGTGTTGAGTTTCTTAGTTGCGCTCATGCTTTGGAAACCTTGGGAGCCTGTGAAGCCAAAAGGTCAAATTACCTCTGAACACTACCAAGAAGAAACCAATAAAGACTATCGTTTCTACGACCTATTGCCTCAGCAACAAGTGACGCCAATTCCTGAACAAGCTGTTCCAGAAACCGAAAATAAAGAAACGGTGGTGATTGTTGATGCACCAGAACAAAAGCCAGTTGAAACCACAGAGCTTGGACTAGAAACCACAGAAACTGCGCCTGTTGCTGCAAGTTATATTCTGCAAGTGCGCAGTTATGATGATCCTGATCAAGCCGATGCACGACGTGCTGAAATTATTTTGAACGGTTTATCTGCCGATGTGATCCAAAGTAATGAAAACGGCAAAGTTTGGTATCGCGTTGTGTCTGGCCCTTATGATTCACAAGAAGCTGCTGTGATTGCACAGCAAACTTTACGTCATAGCAGTATCGACTCGATTGTCGTAAAACGCTAAATTTTGAAATTAAAAAAAAGCGCCTGATGGCGCTTTTTTTTATTCATTCCTTTAATAAAGGGAGGTTAGAAGGGGTTCTTTTTTGAATACATCAGCTTAGCTCAAAAACCTCTCCCTAACCCTCTCCTAAAAGGCATAGGTATCTACACATTTTTTATAAATTGAATGCGATCTGAGCAATCGCATTCAGCTCATCAGACGAATACTCTGACAACAACTGAAGAGTGTTCAATAGTATTGAAAGCCCTGCCAGTATG
>NZ_VPCH01000038.1:0-37494 GCF_013418285.1 Acinetobacter sp. YH12152 | reverse complement strand
CTGCCATACTGGCAGGGCTTTCAATACTATTGAACACTCTTCAGTTGTTGTCAGAGTATTCGTCTGATGAGCTGAATGCGATTGCTCAGATCGCATTCAATTTATAAAAAATGTGTAGATACCTATGTTTTTAAGGAGGGGTTTGGGGAGATTAAATTACCGATTCGGCACTAATACATAGCGACCATTTTCAAAGATCCAATACATGCCACTTGGGGGGGCCGGCAAGCCAATCCGTTTCCAATCACTGATAAAAGTATAGGTCGAACTGGAAATACTGGCACTGGCAGGATCGCCAATGACCCAACTATAGCTCTGCGAATTTTGAGTAATGGTGGTCGGCGCATTGTATTGAATGCTAATACCACTCTGAGGATACTGTGGATAAGGTCGATTTGGATATTGCGGATAAACTGGCGGACGACTTGGATACTGAGGATAATTCGGCGCATGCTGCGGATAGCCAGGCCGATTCATCGACGGTGGGCGGTGTTGTGGTTTTGACGTATCCACACCTTGGTAGTTTGCCCATTTGTTTTCCGCAAAAGTACTGGCTGAAGCACTGATCAGCATCACACCTGCAATCGCATAGAATAATGTGGTTTTCACTTAAGCTCTCCTCGACGGTTTATACGCTCAGTATAAATTCCATTGTAGGAGAAAAAATGGATAAAAATCCATCAAATGCAATAATTTGTTAAATCATCCACCCGATTCTGATCAGCAGATCATGCACTCGATTTTCGACGGAATATGCTAAGATGCCTTTTATTTCGTAGTGGATCAAATGCTGTGTCTGAATTAAGTTTTGACCGACTTCATCAATTTTTTTCTAAAGTTCCAAGTATTCAAGAACAACTGATTGACTCGTACGGAACCGATGGTAAAACTGCTTGGTGGTTTAAATTTCAAATTAATGTAGATCACCCTTTAGCATGGCAAACTGTTCAAGAATTGGGCCATGTATTGAACTATATTTCTAAAAATGAACGCTTACCGACTCAATTTTTACCTGTTTCTCCGCCACCATATATGAATGGCGAAGCAAGACAATTCTTGTCTTGGGTGATTCAATGTAACCATGCCGATTTTCCACCAGATGTCATCTGTGACTGGTTAGAAGCTCGTTTGCCACAACCGGTAGATGATGCAGATAAATGGAAAATCAAAACCGATATTAAAGAATTGGATCAAATGACGGATAAAGATTTAGATCAAATCGTTCCGCCGAATCCTGTACCGAAGAATTAATAATTGCTAAATACACCTCTCCCTAACCCTCTCCTGAAATGAGAGGGAATTCCTTCCCCCTTTGGGGGAAGGTTAGGATGAGGGGAAAATTAAAAAGTAGATATTCCGCTCCATTCCATAAAGCGATACAACACATATTTCAACTTAGATTCATCGGCATACGTATCGTAATCCACACTCATCTGCTTACCATCACGGTTTGACCAAGCCGTATTAAAATACTGATTTGCCTCTTTAAAGACTTGAGCGTCTTTCAAACCGATCACTCTTAAATCCGTTTCTAAATTATAATTTTTCAGGTTACGCGCTGTGAAATTGGCAGAACCTAAAATCATATCTGCCTGATAGGCTGTTCGTTTTAAAATCATCTTGCTATGGCACTGCTCACCTTGGGTATTACACCAACGCACATCAATACCAGCATCATGCAATTCAGAAGCAACAGGACGGTTTGGAATACCATTTTTGGTACGACCAAAAGCATCTTTATTCGGATCGAGTAATACCCGAACTTTCACGCCACGTTCATGCGCAGCAATGAGTGCTTTGATAATTTTACGTTCTGACAAGTAGAACATGGCAATATCAATTTCAGTTCCAGCTTTCTTCGCGCTATCAATTAAGTCGAATGTGGCATCATAAATGGCTTTTTCAGTTAGCACTTGAACCTGTGGCTGAGTTTTCGCCGCTTCAACATCCTTAATCACCACAAATGGAATATTGGCTTTGGACATCATTCCAACGGCTTGCTCGGTCTTTAACAGATCAATCGCGGTCATGCCTTTGACGGTTAAGGCCACATTAGAATGTCGTGAGCTACCATCATGCGGATTCATAGAGGTGACCAAACCTTTCCAACCGTCAACGGTATCGACCACCAAGGTTTTACGATGATTGGCTTTAAAGTTGAAAAGATCCATATAACTGCGGATCGTCACCTTTTCGGTTCCCAATGGGTTCGGTAACCAGCCTTTTTCAGGATTATTGCCAATATCTTGACAGCAGATATACCAAAAGCCAGACCATGCTGGATTGGAAGCACGAAGCGGTACCAAATTGGTTTCCATCAACTCAATGCCCCCTTGCCGTAATTGACGATAATGTTCAGGTTGAATGCCGCCATATACCGAATTGACCGGGTCAGTAATCACAAAAATTTCCACTTGAGGAGATAGACGACGCTTCAAAATCAGCGCATCGGTCAGCTCCTGTGTTAATTGTTCGTGTTTTAATTGAGAGTCGCCAACTTGCGGATTAAAGAGAAACATATCCAACACAATGGTCGACTGTGCTTCTTCGATCATTTTTAGCATTTCTTTAAAAATGCGATGTTCCTGTTGCTGCTTTCCTTGCGCATCAATATAGGTTTCATCCACTAAAAAGTTCACTTCAGCATGGCGAAGTTTCCCCGTGTAGTTCAGCCCTTCAGGGAGTGGTTTTAGCGTGTGATAGGTTGCCGATGCCAAATAACCTAAAACCAATAAACCAATGACCACACCCACATAGCGACGGCGTGACCAATTGAGCTTGTGATGTATTCGTTGAATGATGCGCATAAGAAAAAACCTAGTCTAATGCGCTCAGACTAGGTTTTATTCATTGATTTTTCAAGAGGATTTCTGTGACTTCACCTAGACTTCCTTAGAAAAGTCTGTGCAAATTCAATTAGAAACCAAATTCAAGACCAACTGTAAAATTACGACCGACTTGTGGAATATTGGCAAGGAATGACGTGTGAGAGTAAACATCTTCATCCAATAAATTATTGGCTTTGAAATAAACCCGATAATCATTTTGATCTTTCAACTGGCCACTATAGGCCACGCCCAAGTTCACCATGTTGTAGCCATCTGTTTCACGCTCAAATGCAGTGATTTTGTCTTGTTTGAATACATGTGAATATTCTGCAAGACCTGACCAACCATCGGCAAAGTCAACATCGACCTTGGTTCCTAAGCGCCCGGCAGGCACACGTGGCGCATTTTCACCATCAATTTTGCCGCGAACATAATCACCAAAGACACTGAGTTTATACATATCATTAATGGCATAACCCACTTGAGCTTCCGCGCCATAGAACTTGGCTTTGTCTTGGGTGTAATCAACTAAGCGGAAGTTTTCAAAATTATCTTTAGTTGCAGCATAAATGTAGTTGTCATACCAGTTGTGGTACACATGAACGTGATAATCCAACTGATCTTTTTCATAATGGAAACCTAATTCAAGGTTATTGGATTTTTCAACATCTAGATTTTCATTCCCACGTTCATAGGTATTGGTCGCAAAATGCTTGCCATCTGCATACAGCTCTTGCGCCAATGGCAACCGCTCTTGATGAGAACCCACCAAGGACAATTTATAATTGGGTGCAAACGCCCAGTTCACAGCACCTGAGTAGGAAATACCATAATCGTCATAATTTTTTTGTGCAGAATCGATCTGAATTTTCTGCTGATCGACACGGGCGCCCAGCTCGACATGAAAATCACCAAATTGTTTATGTTCTAAACCAAATACACTCCATTTTTGGGTTTTATTTGGGTTCATCAATGACTCTTCACCACTGATATTGAGCTTTTGCTGATTGTATTGTGCGCCTATCACCCCTTCCCAATCCGCAATCGGGTTATGGACCAATTCTAAACGGCCATCATAACCTTTACTTTTAAAAGTGGTTGCTGCGGTGTTACCTTCAATTTCATCATGTTTATAGTCCGTATAACTCGCATGCGCACGTAGTTTTTGGAAGCCCGCAAACGGATTCGCAAGTTCAGTACGGAAATCATAGCGTTCTGACTTTAAGTCGACCCATGGGCCTGCGGCATCATGATCGTGATCATGTTCGTCATGCGCTGAATGATCATGCTCATCGGTATGCCCATGGTTGTCATGACCATCACAATGTAAATGGTCATCATGTGGATGACAGCTTTCATATTCATGACTATGCCCCGGCAAGCCATATTGGTCTTGACGGTTGCTATAAGACAGTCCAGCAAAACCTCGATCATGAATCCATGACGCGCCCACACTGACATTTTGCCCTTCTGCAAAAGTGTTGCCAACGCGGCGTTCTTTTTCTAATTCACCATCATGATCATGGAAATAATTGGGTGCAATATAATCATTGGCTTTGCGTTTCGAACCTTCTACACGGATGGCAAATTGCTCACCTAAAGCAGCCGTCACACCGGCACTCGCCAATTTTTCATCACTGCCTGAGTTATAACGAACCCCAACTTGCCCTTCATAACCTTTATCAGGAATAGAGGTAGGAATCTTTTGATCCGTCACATTAACCAAACCGCCGACTGTGCCTGCCGCGTATAACAGTGTTGATGGCCCACGGATCACTTCAATTTGTTTTGCCAAAATCGGATCTACCGTAACCGCATGGTCAGGAGATAAAGTCGAAACATCTGCAGTTTCTGAGGCGTGTTCTAAGACTTTGACACGAGGGCCATCTTGACCACGCAGCACAGGACGACTTGAACCTGCACCAAACTGATTTGAATATACACCCGGCTGTCCGGCTAACGCATCACCAATTGTGACGCCACCTTGTGCAAGAGCTTTATGTTGAATGACATTATCGGCAACAGCAAAATCTGCCGCACTTTGGTTTAAAGGATGGACCTGAACATTAATCGCTTCGAGCTTTTGTACCTGTTGTTCTGGGTCATCGGCATAAAGGTTGGGTGCAATCACTGCAAAAATCGAAACAGTTATTAAATTCTTATGAAAAGACATGTTGGAGAGACTCAAATCAGGCTATTTTTGAATAATGTTATAATATAACATTTCATTCGTTTTGCAATAAAAAACATTCTAATTTGCCCAAATCATATACACTCACCTATACCACATTGTATTTATTCATATATTTATTTTAATTCAATGCCTTTTACCATATCCCATGCTGTACTCGCACCGCCTATTTCCAAATTAAGCGGAAATCGCCTGCCTATTGCAGCACTCGCAATTGGTAGCATGGTGCCAGATTTATTCCGTTTATTTACTAATGCTGACTATGCAGGTTCACATCAATGGTCGGGGTTAATTTTTCCAAACTTAATCCTTGGTTTGCTGTTTTGTGTGCTGTGGTATGTGCTCTATCGCCCGATGTTATTTGCTTTTTTTGGTTTAAATAAGCCGCTGCATCTACAGAGTCTTAATCAATGTTGTGGGTTTATCCTCAGCCTCATCCTCGCACTCATCATTGGAACTTCGACGCATATTGTTTGGGATGGCTTGACCCATGTTGACTTTCGCACCTTTGCTTTTAAGGATCTGTTAAGTCTGCCGATTCAATTTTTCGGTCATTCATATCCCCTACATCGTGTGTTGCAAATTGGATTATCTGGCTTGGCCCTCCCCGTTTTGGCATGGATGATTTATCGTCATCATCTTCACTATCGAAGTATAGTAAGCGTCCCCGCATCCATCAAAGTCTATGTATATGGTTTAGCGGCCCTGTCTTTAGCTGCGGGCATCGCAAGTTATTTTTATTTTGCTGACAGTATTTATTCAGATGCCTTTGTACACGACCTGTATGCCTATGTCGGCAAGGCTATTAATTATTTTTTCCGTGCATTTTTAGCCACGTTTAGCCTCGGTAGTCTGATATTTCTGATCTTAAGCAAGAGCACCAATATTTTTTCAACGTCATCGGCTTAAGCCCATCATTGACCGAAAATTTGCTGTAAATTTGGCTGTTTTAGCAATAAGTCCTTGTGACAAAACAGCCAAAAAGAGGCATAATCCCCTATTCGAATAAAAGCGGTACGCTGTTTACGTATTCGCTGACCTTAACCCATATAGTTGGATTTCTAACGCTATGATGCGAACTCATTACTGCGGCTCACTTACTGAAGCCCAAATCGACCAAACCGTTACATTATGCGGTTGGGTTCACCGTCGCCGTGACCACGGTGGTGTAATCTTCCTTGACATGCGCGACCGTGACGGCCTTGTTCAAGTGGTGATTGACCCTGATACTCCTGAAGCTTTCGCGACTGCTGATAAATCACGTTCAGAATTCGTATTAAAAATTACAGGCCGTGTACGTCGTCGTTACGCAGGTACTGAAAACGCGAATATCGTGAGTGGTCAAATCGAAGTTTTAGGCAAAGAAATTGAAGTTCTTGCTGCGTCTGAAACTCCGCCATTCCCATTGAATGATGAAAATACCAATATTTCTGAAGAAGTACGTTTGAAATATCGTTTCCTCGATATTCGTCGTCCAGAAATGTTAGATCGTTTACGTTTCCGTTCTAAATTAACAAACCTTATTCGTAACTACTTCGAAGAAAATGGTTTCCTAGACGTGGAAACACCGATTTTGACTCGTGCGACTCCTGAAGGTGCGCGTGACTATTTAGTACCAAGTCGTGTTTCTAACGGTAGCTTCTATGCACTTCCACAATCTCCACAATTGTTCAAACAGTTGTTAATGGTTGGCGGTATCGATCGTTACTACCAAATTGCTAAATGTTTCCGTGATGAAGACTTACGTGCTGACCGTCAGCCTGAATTCACACAAATCGACGTTGAAACATCGTTCATGAGTGACGATGACATTATGGATTTGATGGAACGTTTAACGGTTAAGATGTTCAAAGAACTTCTAAACGTTCAGTTCGACAAGTTCCCACGTATGACGTATGCAGATGCAATGCGTGACTATGCATCTGATAAACCTGACTTACGTATTCCTTTGAAACTTGTTGATGTTGCAGACATGATGCAAGACGTTGAGTTCAAAGTATTCGCAGGTCCTGCAAAAGATCCTAAAGGCCGTATTGTTGCGCTTCGCGTACCAGGTGCTGGCGCGCTTCCACGTAGCCAAATTGACGAATACACTAAATTCGTTGGCATTTATGGCGCGAAAGGCTTGGCTTACATCAAAGTCAACGAACTTGAAAAAGGTATTGAAGGTCTTCAATCTCCAATCGTTAAATTCATCGAGCCAATCGTACTTGATCTATTGAAACGTGTTGGCGCTGAAAATGGCGATATCGTATTCTTCGGTGCAGATAAAGCGAAAATCGTAAACGATGCGATGGGTGCTTTACGTATTAAAGTCGGTCACGACATGAAACTTGCAACTTGCGAGTGGGCGCCACTTTGGGTTGTTGACTTCCCAATGTTCGAAGAAACTGATGACGGTAAATGGACGTCTGTTCATCACCCATTCACGCTGCCAAAATCAAGCGTTGAAGAAGTGAAGAACAACCCAGGTGCTGCACTTTCTGTTGCTTACGATATGGTATTGAACGGTACTGAAATCGGTGGTGGTTCATTACGTATCTTCAATCTAGAAATGCAAAAAGCGATCTTTGAAGCGCTTGGTATTTCTGAAGAAGAAGCAGAAGAGAAATTCAGCTTCTTGCTTAACGCCTTGAAATTCGGTGCGCCTCCTCACGGTGGTTTAGCATTCGGTCTTGACCGTTTAGTGATGTTGATGACTGGTGCATCTTCTATCCGTGACGTGATTGCATTCCCGAAAACTAAGACTGCGGAATGTCCTTTAACCCAAGCGCCTGCGCCAGTTGAAGCGAACCAATTACGTGACTTAGGTATTCGCTTACGTGAAAAACCAAAAGCTGAAGAATCTAAATAATCTTACATTTTAAGATTTAGATTTTAAGTTTCAAAAAACCCTGCGCTATGCAGGGTTTTTTTATTTCAACCTATAAAAAGTGGTAGAAAACCTACAAAACATAAATTAAAGATTTGATTGACTTTGCTAATATCAAAACGCTTCAAGTACGTTATGATGATGCACCATATCCTTTGAGCAATGGACAGCTCAATTTTCCACTTCCAATTATTTTGTTTTTAGATTCAGATCTTTTTGTACTTTTCACTGAATAAGTCCGGTCTCTTGGCAAAATTTATTTTATTCCATGCTGTAAATTTTGAGACCTTGTGATCCATGTACTTTATATTCAAAATCATCGCGCTATTGCCACTTTGGCTGTTACAAAACTTGGCCTTGATGATCGCGTTTATTCTTAACCTGTTTAACTCATCAATCAAACGTATCACTAGCATCAATATTCAACTGGCCTACCCAGATTTGTCCGAGACAGCGCAGAGACAGCTCGTCAGTCAAAGTATCCGCAGCCAATGCCTGACCTATATTGAATTTATTAAATGTTGGGGGATGCCGCCAAGTTATAGCCTGAGCTTATTGAAAAACATTTATGGTGAAAATATCCTCACGGAAGCACTTGCGAATAAAAAAGGTGTGATCGTTGTGATTCCGCATTTTGGCTGTTGGGAACTACTCAATGCATGGCTGAACTTGTATACAGAACCGATGATTATGTATAAACCGAATAAAAATAAAGGGATCAATCGTTATCTGTTAGAAGCACGAGAGAAGTTTAATGCAACCTTAGTCCCGACAGATGAAACGGGGGTCCGTGCCATTTTTAAACATTTGAAACAAGGTGGCCTAACGGTCATTTTACCAGACCATTTACCGAAGTCTTCTAGCGGTATTTATTCCAATTTTTTTGGGCAAAATACTTTATCGATCACGCTGGTTTCCAAACTTGCTGCAAAAACCCAATGCAATGTCATTGGATTAAGTTGTATCCGACAACCTAACCTACAGTACTTTGATGTGCATTGCCAAACCTTATCAGACGAGATTTTATCTAAAGACTTACAATGTTCTGTCGACACGCTCAACATTGCCATGCAAGACATCATTAACCAAGCACCAGAACAGTATATCTGGTCTTATAAACGTTTTCGGGTCTGCTTTGGCAATATCAATATGTACCGCAAATAAAGGTGATCTAAGAACATCTCAACCTTTAGAGTTGTGTTCCGCAGGCTTGAATTAATCTTATTCAATTGAGATCAATTATCGACAGTGGCATAATAGCCTCAATTTCCACTTTAAGTGATTCTCCTATGGCTATGCGTCCTGAAGTCCGTCGTCGTGCAATCGTATTGATTGTTTTTTCTGTCGTACAATGGTTGTTCATGCGCTACATTTTAGCCAATGAATTATTCAACTTAACCACCTATAACCGAATCGTTTTATTCTGTGTCAGCAGCCTTGCGGGTGCTTTATTAATCTTTGTCGGTTTGATTTATATGGTGTTGAAAGGTAATGCGGATAAAGAATAATTTAAATTAGGCTACTCATTCAAAATAATGGTATTACACTTGAACTTGACATATTTACGACTAATTAAAAAAGCTCCCAAATTCTTTAAGAAACTTGGGTTAAATTCTTTAGAAAAATCAGCTCAAAAATACTATCAAAAGTCGTTACTTCAATATTTATATGAACAGAATGGATACCTATTTGTAGACGCTATAAATCAGTCTACAAACTCATCTTCCGATATAGTCTGGGTATGTTGGCTCCAAGGTATAGAAAGTGCCCCTCCACTTGTCAAAACATGTATTAATTCTATAAAGCAATACAATAGCAATGTATACCTAATAGATATTAATAATTATAAAAAATATGTAGATATTCCTAATTTTATTATTGATAAGCTCAATAAGAAAATTATCACTCCAACTCATTTTTCAGATATTTTAAGATTTGCATTATTAGCTAAACATGGTGGCACATGGATAGATGCTACCTATTTAATTCTAAACAAAGTACCTAAACAAATGTTAATGAATGATTTCTTTACCCTTTCTAGTAATCATTCTACATTTAAACAGTGGATTCCGGAGGGA
The DNA here is from genome assembly GCF_013418285.1 of Acinetobacter sp. YH12152. Taxonomy (NCBI): domain Bacteria; kingdom Pseudomonadati; phylum Pseudomonadota; class Gammaproteobacteria; order Moraxellales; family Moraxellaceae; genus Acinetobacter; species Acinetobacter sp. YH12152. Next base: position 27,525 of record NZ_VPCH01000038.1, on the reverse strand, counting down.
AAATGGTCTGGTAATTTTATAAAATTTAGTCCTGGTGACTCAACGCCAAAAATCATTTTTCAATGTTTTTTAAACTATTGGGAAAACAATGATTATTTAATTGACTATTTTTTAATTGATTATTTAATAAAACTCAATTATTTAAACAATCTCACATTTAAACAACAAGTCGATAATAACGCTCCTGAGGCCGATAACATCTTCTTACTTGCAGAAATACTTTTCGAACCTATCACGCCTACAAATAATTATCGATTAGAACAAGACAGTATAAAAATTTATAAGCTTTCTCATAGAGTTGATACCCTATCACAGAGTATCAACAGCACATATTACGAGAAATATATATTAAACAAATAATAGACCTCTTGCGAAAGTATAGTTTTATCTAATTTTTGAATTGGCTAAAGCCTCATAAAATATAGCTTTTGGCTGCTTAAAATGTGACTAACGCAAGAAGTCTAATATTATTTCATTACGACATCAATTTCACTTACTTTTATTTCATTATTATGATGCAATAAAAACACATTAAATAATCGCTCAGACAAAAAACCAAATATTCTTTTTTGATATGAATTATAAGAAGAAATATCTAATTCTTTTTCAAGCTCAAATAAAATTTTAAACATCCAATTACAGTATTTTTCTAACCAAATTTTATGCATGACAAACATATTGAATAAAGATATTCCTTTAATCGAATTACTCAAACAATCAAATGCCTTAATATATTCAGGACTATTCTTCTCAATTATTTGACGTAATAACATAAAGTCAGCCAGATAGTGATCTTTTTCATAATGTTCTTTAACGCTAATAGCTTTTTTTGAAAATCGTAATCCAAAAAATTTTTTAACTTTAAAGAACTGATTTCTCTTTGCGACCCAAATATGATTTTCAGCTAATTGGCTAATATCATTTGTTGTTAGTAGCTCACCTTGTTGATTCACAAAATAACGTCGATAATGTACTAATCCTAATATTTTTGCCTCAGAATTTTTCCACATCCAATACAAAGCTGTTAATTCACAAAATGAAGCGTTAAGGTGAGATATATGATCTCCAGTATTATCACCGATAATACCTAGATCTAATAATGAGTTTTCCTTTCCCACATGAATCGGAATATAAGGCTCTATACATGGAAAATCATATGCTTTGTGCGTTGCGATGTAGACCTCATGTTTCATCAGGAAATACCATCCTGATGGTAAAAACTTTCAATCAGTTTTCCTTGTACGATATCTTTAAGCATTTTTTTTGACAAATCTAAAGCCTCTCTTATTGTTACATCCATATCCATATAACGATAAGTTGCTAAACGTCCTGCAAATGTTACTCCTCGCTCATCCCGAGCAAGCTTTATATATTCATCTAAGATTTTTTTGTCATCAACCAATCTAATAGGATAATAAGGAATATCTTTTTCTGTGCATGCTCGACTATATTCTTTAAAATAAATAGTTCGATGATGTTCTTCCCAAGGTGTAAAGTGCTTGTGCTCTGAAATACGTGTAAATGGAACCTCTTCATTTCCATAATTCATTACTGCAGTACCTTGAAAATCTCCTTCCGCCTCAAACTTAATAAAATCTAGAGTTCTATAACCTAAATAACCTTTTTTGTAATCAAACCACTCATCAAGCTTGCCCGTCCAAATGATATGATCAAATTCATTTTTTAATAAAGCATCGAATTTTGTAGTAAGTTTAATAGCAATATTTTCATGCGATAAAATATTTTGCACTAAATAAGTATAACCATCTCGAGGCATACCCTGATATTTATGTGAAAAGTAATTATCATCATAATTAAAACGAATAGGCAAACGCTTTAGAATACTGGCAGGCAAACTACTCGGTTCACATCCCCATTGTTTTTTAGTATAACCTTTAAAAAAAGACTCATATAAATCTTTACCAATAAACTTTAAAGCTTGCTCCTCAAAGTTTTTGGGTTCTTGGATATCATCTGATGCAATTGATTTAATCCAATCCTTTGCCTCTTGAGGGTTCATACTTTTTTTATAAAATTGATTAATCGTATGTAAATTAATTGGTAACGAATATACTTCATTATTATATGTTGTTTTCACACGATTAATGTAAGGAACAAATTCACCAAACTTATTAATATATTTCCATACTAGTTCATCACTTGTATGGAAAATATGTGGCCCATAGACATGCTCCATGATCCCTGTATTCTCGTCTCGTAAAGTATGACAATTTCCAGCAATATGAGAACGCTGATCAATCACCGTGATTTGATGTCCGTGTTGGGCCAACTCTCTGGCAATAACAGCACCTGTAAAACCAGCTCCAACTATAAGAAAATTCATTATTTACTCTATCAATCTAAAGGTTTACGCAACTCTATATTTAAAAAACAGTTGAAATTTAAGACTTTGCTCTTAAACTATTAAAATACTCAACCACTTCTGAAATAAACTTATTATGCTCTTTCGCAATTTGTTCAAAGCAATAAATATTTAATGCTTCTTGTTTTGCATTTTGTGCAATTTCTAATGCTTCATCTGGATGATTTATCAGATATTCAATACCATTAGCCAAGTCTTCAGGATCTCCAACTTTACTAACCCAAGCATTTTCACGATGCTTACATACTTGCATAGGTCCAATATGATCACTACTCAATACGATCTTTCCCCAGCCAAATGCATCTAAAATACCGAGTGGTTGAATATCAGTTAATGAGGTAATCGCCATCATATCTGCTTGATGATAAATCTCGACTTTTTGTTGAGCATCTACCCAGCCAGGAAATTTTACTAGATGTTCAATTCCGAAGCTCTTTACCATTTCTTGATATTCTTGTTTATTCTCGCCATCACCAGCAAGAATAGCATTTATAGATATTCCTCTTTTATTAAGTATATGAATAGCTTCAATTACAACATGAACTCCCTTATTTGGAATCATTCGTGTCAGCATGCCAATAGTTGGTGGAGATTTCAAAGGAGATGGAAGTGCTGGCTCATCAGGTAAATGCATAAGATTTGAAATGACACGATGCATTTTATGTTCATCTTGCTCCTTAGTGAGCCTTGATTTAACTAAATCCTGAATATAAGGAGTAATATGAATAAATGCATCTGCACGCACTGTCCGTTTCACATTATGACTATGATTAACTGCAATAACAGGAATTTTCTTTTCCATACCAATCATAGCATTCTTGAAAAGCCATACCGCTTTTCCACTATGAGCGATTACAGCATCCGGTTGTTGCTGTTGGATAAAATTTCGAACCTTCATGGCAGCAATAATGCTATAGAATCCAGTATTTGGAATTACATGAATAGGACGTTGACCACTGCTTAAATGTTTATTTTCCTCACCGCGCAATAGAACAACTTCATGTCCTCCTATCTGCTCTAAGGTATCGGCAATATTCAACATAGCTTGCCATCTACCGCCAGTTGCATCACCATATACAGTATTAATAATCTTCAATTTTTTCAAAATATAACCTTAAAACAATTTAAGCAGTGACCCTTTATCTCAATATTCTAATATTTTAAACTTATTTAATCTATTCCCCTTTCTTAAATTCCACACCCTTAGCTCATAACTAGCAGTTCTGACAAATTTAATGAATTTTGCTACCATACCAAATAAATAGATCAAACTTTCAAATATTATGAAAAGCAAACCTAGCCTTGCAGTTCTCCTGATTCATGACCAACGTGCTGGACATTTAAATCCTAGCCTTGGCGTATATGACTGCCTAGAAACCGCTTATTCAACAACTTTATATAAAATAGTTACACCCACCTTAAAAAAGTGGCAAATCAGCCTCTTAAAAAAAATTAGTTGGTATCCGCGTTTATTCGACTTATTTGCTGCTTTATTTTTTAAACATTTTATTTTAAATCATGATATTAACTGCATTATTTGCTCTGGAATGCCCAACCTAATCTATGGCATTTTTGTAAGCCGTAGTTTAAAAGTTTCTCTATTTTATGCAGGTGACTTACGTAAGGTAAACAGCAAACTAGTCAGCTGCACAATTACTGCACTCCCACAAAACACGCTGTCAGATCAAGTTGTACTAACAACACCACCTGTTAAAAAAGAGTTTTTTAACATGCAACATGATCAACTCGATCAAACAACAGCTTTACTCGTTTTAGGTGGGGCTACAGATGAACACCCTTTTACTTATACAGATTTTGAAAAAATCATTAATAACTTCATTCTATTTTGTAGAAACAATCAACTTAAAGGCTTAATTACCAACTCACGCCGCACACCAAATCTAAGTACATTTTTGAATAAAACCGATATTCCTAAAAATATCCAATTACATTTTATCCATACTGAAAAAGCTTTGTCTCTCATTCAGCTTATTCAACAAGCCACTTATATTTTTGTCACAGAAGATAGCACTTCTATGCTTGCTGAAACTATCCAAAGTGGACGTTTTGTCAGTTCCATATATAGCCCCAAGTCTATTTTAGAACCTTTAAATAAGAAATATATTGAAGCTCAACTCATGCAGCGACAAAAGCTTGAAGAAATCTTTCAGTATCCAAGTATTAGAAATACCCAAGATTTAAACTCATCAACCCCAATTACCCAAGCTTTTAAACGTAATTTAGGATATTAAAATGATTTCAGTCATCCTCACTCATTACAATAAAGGCCTATTACTCAATAGAACCATTGAATCACTACAACCTCAAAATGAAAATTTACACGAAATTATTGTGGTAGATGACTGTTCTACAGACCCAGAATGGTGCAAAAACAGTAAATATCTACTAGATACTTACCCTAAAATTAAAATCATTCAAAATACAGATAATAAAGGCCCAGCTGTTCGTTTAAATCAAGGTGCATTTTCTGCAACAGGTGATTATCTATTTTTTATGGATGCTGATGATGTTTTAGCACCTAATCGTCTCAATATGTTTTTAGAAGAAATGCAAAAGCAAAATGCCGATTTATGTTATGCAGAAAAAGTAAAGATTCACGATGTCAATGAAATTCAAAAACATACTACTGGAATCTGGGAATCTAGTACGACTCCCTTAAGCTATGTACTTGAAAATAATATTATGCAGATGTGCGTCATGTGTACGCGAGAATTATTTTTAAAGTCTAGAGGCTGCAATGAAAATATATTTATTCAAGATGAATCACTAGCTTTAAACTTAGCCAGATATTCTCAAAAAATTATTTCTAGCGATTTACATAGTGTGTTTGTTATCTTAGATAAATCTGAAACAAAAACCATTCGTGGTGAAAATCGTTTATCTCGCCACTTAGAACAACAGCACCATGATATGTTTTTTACAATTAATGATTTTATTCAGGATAATCCAGAGCTTCTAGAAAAAGATAAAAAGCTACTCACTCAAAAGGCACTTTCAACCTACTGGAAAAGTATCCGTCATACTCCAAAACAAAAAATTTCAGACTTTTTCATCTATTTAACTTCACGTATCAATCCAATTTCAACTTGGGATACACATCGTCCAAAACTAATAACTTATTTCAACCAATTAGATCATGTACGTAAAATTAATAATAGAGAGTAATCAAGCTCTCTTACCTAATTTCATCCGCAACTTCACAGCAAACATTGAATCTTTTCCACTAATTTTAATCCGTTGTAATTGCATGAAATCTAGTGAGGTTTCATCAATCCCCTCTTTGGTGGTCACAGCATTGCTATAACCTGCTTCCTTTGCCATACGTACGTCACGGTCCGAATAAATACCAAATGGATAGGCAAAACTACTCACAGACGTATCAATTAACTGCTCTAATTGTTTTTTAGATTCTGTAAGTTCAAATAAGCATGCTGCATCATCCAATTTATCCAAATTGGCATGAGTCAAAGTATGAGAACCAATTTCAACCCAACCACTCTGTGCCAACTGCTTTATTTGCTCATCACTTAATTTCGGCTCACGCGCTAACTCACCGCTATTATGATGGGCTTTTTTATAGGTTGACCAATCTCTATCATGACGATCCACCACTACATAAATGGTGGCTTTGGCTTGATATTTTTCTAAGATTGGATAAGCATTTTCCAAATTATCCAGATAACCATCATCAAATGTAATGGCAACAGTTTTTTCTGGATGCCGTCCCCAATTTTGTTGCAACTCATGCATCGTCACAAAATGAAAACCTTCAGCTTTCATCCAAGCTACTTGCTTTTCAAACTCTTCAGGTTTCACCCGCAACTTATTAAATTTCGCACCATCAATATGCTCGCGTACCATGTGATACATTAAAACACGTGGTCTTTTCCAGTCTACTGCAGGTTTCCACCATGCATATTTATAACTCAATACGAGTAAAATCATGAGGACAAAAATACAAATATAAATCACGACATGGACCAAACCAAAGTTTCTTGCCAAATAGTGCCACAGTCCTCCTCATAAGAAAAGTAGAGATCTCAATTTGAGATCACCATTTTCTATTTAAACATCCATTAAAAAAGCTGATTTCTGTTTAATACAAAAATCAGCTTTTTGAGTATTTTAAAGTGAGTTCAATATTATTGTGTACATAATGCTTGAGCTTCTTTAGCTTTCACCGTAGTAAACTTACTTGAACCATCCTGTGGTAAATTGATATTAATAAAAATTTGATCACTACTTTCATTTGGATTGGTAATTTCACGTCCCAATGAAGCCGCAACAATTTTACCCAATTCATAATTTGACATATAACAATTTGAATATTGAAGATTATCTACCCATTTCTCAGCACCGTTGACTCCAAACATCAGAACTGGAACAGCAGCAGATTGTAAAATTGGTGTACCATGTCCCCATAAACCATCTTCACCAAATAGTTCGCCATGATCCGATGTATAAAAAATGAGGGTTGGTTTAGAACTAACTTTTTGAGCAGATATTCTTAGAGCTTTAAAGAAGTCATCTTGAAAATGCATTGAGTTGTCATAAGTGTCGACCAATTTCGCAAACTCATCTTTACTGCCTGTATAAAAATTATAAGCTTTCGGATAGTTTTCTTCATAAGCAAAATGACTATTACGCTGATGTAAAACCATAAAATATGGTGTTTTCCCCAATGCCTCTTTTTTCTTTTCAATCAATTCGATTAATCGCATATCTGTTGTATTCTCTGGCATTTCTTTAGAGAACACATCATGGAATTGATCAATATCTTTCATGTTTACTAAAGAAGCGAGAACGCCAGACTTTTGATTAGAAAGATATAAGGTATTGCGACCAGTTTCTTTAGCAAGCGTAAATAAATTTGTTTGCATGGATAATAACTGCTCAGCATTATCTGGTTCATAAATAACATTAAGCAAAAGTGGAACACCTATACGTGTAGAAAAACCTCGACTGATGCCATAAAAATATTTAAAACCTGATTGCCCATTAAGTGAGCTCAAAAATGGGGTGGTTTGCCTTTCATAACCATATAAGCCCAAATGTTTAAATGCAGTACTTTCACCAACGACCACAATCACATTAAAGTCTTGCACTGTATCAATATTTTCAACACTGTATTTTGAATATACTTTTTTAGCTTCAGGTTCTGTAAATAAAGATTTACTGCTTCCAATTAAAAAGCTGGAAATACAATTAATGGTATTTCTCACAACTGGGTAATGTAGATTATTTTCAAAGACTTTTCCCTTTAAGGCTGGAATCATAAGTCCCATTAAACCTAGTACGGCAACCATAAAAAAGAGGTATTTTTTATATCCTGCTTCTTTATTGTTTACATATTTCAAAATATAAATAGTATTTAAAACAATCAGCAGTAAATATAGACACAGCGGAATAAGGAAAATTTTTATTCCACCAGACAATCCTCCCATAATATCGGCAAATTCATAAAAAAATTGACTAATATCATAAGGCATTAATAAACGGCCAAAATAGGTCAAAAAAACAATATTGGAACCAATAATGTAAATGATAAAGTTAGTTACAATTAAGGAAAAAGTTTTATACCCAGATAATAAACAGAGATAAAATAAAATGAAAACTAATAAGTAACTTTCAACATATTTTGAGAACTCAATACTTACTACGCCATTCTTTGTTAAAAAGTATTCTGCCCCCCCCAAAAAAAGCACTAAAAAAAATGTATAAAAAAAGTGAATTACACTCTTTTTATGTAGAAGCAATGTCATTCCTATCTCCAATAATGTTCTTGTATCAGGACTTGCTGCTATTTTCCTTAGATACAAATTTTGAACGCCACTGTACTTAAGTTACGGCTTTTTTTCCATCATTTATTTTATTGATATTGTTCAAAAAAAAGCGTAAGCCTTAGTCACTGCATTTTAGTATCTTAATTTATCAAGATGTTTATATTAAAGAATCTGTTCTTTATTTGAATATTTCAACTGCAACTCGAGTTGCTTCAGCAAAATATTGTGGTTGAGCTAACTTAGACAAGGCAGTAAAACGAGTAATATACTGTTGATGAAAAAGGTGATCGACAGATGTTGTAATCCGATCTTCCTTCAGCCGATCCACTTCAATCACCCCAACTTTACAACCCGCGGTGAGAGCCTCGTAAATCATTGAAACACTATCTTCAGTTACCCAAACCGCTTCGGCTTTTTGCATTTCTTCGAAAATCCAACCTTGCGGAGTGACTTCAACTGGGAAAATCTGTACTTTTTCAATATTCTTTAACTGTTTTAATTCTGCTAAAAACGCTTTTGGTGTGCGCCGTGAAGTGGTCAAAATGATTTCTGAATTTGGATTCTGCTCGACTATTTGTTCAATTCGTTGGAGTACTTTAGCTGCATTCCACTGATGGCGTTTTGACGAGCCACCCAAAGCGATCAGGATTCGACCATGCTGATGCCGCTCCTCATTCACAATAGGATTTAACGCACCCTGTGTGGTCAGTACTTTATTTGATGCCTGAATACCATCGTGCTGTGGAATTACTGCATAATCAAACCATGCAAACGGCAAGCTTGGCTTCATTAAAATAATAGTTTTGGCTTTGTTATACACTTTGCCTAACAGCCATACTCGAAAATGTGTATGGCTGCCGACGCCAAAAATATAGGTTGGCTCGTGTTCTACGGCATGAAGCTGATGGCTAAATAGCGCAGAAATAAGTGTCACTATAGGCAAATCATCAATTGAAATTTCTTGAAATGTGACTGCTTCCTGAGATTGGCGCTGCATGGCTTTAAATAAACCCAAAGCTTGTGAGCGATGTCCTGCTTTACCATCACTGACATAAACAATATGCATAGTCTCGTTCCAAAAAAATTCAATATCTTCAAGCCAATAAAAAAGGCGAAACTTAGTTTCGCCTTTTCATCTTAACCGATCAGCTTATTTTACGTAAGTTAACCAGTGCGCATATTTAGGGTCTTTACCCTGAACCGCATTAAAGAATGCAGTTTGGATTTGCTCAGTGATTGGACCACGACAACCTTCACCAATTTGACGGTCATCATATTCACGGATTGGCGTCACTTCAGCAGCAGTACCTGTGAAGAATGCTTCATCAGCGATATAGAATTCGTCACGTGTAATACGACGTTCAACCACTTCAAAACCAAGGTCTTTCGCAATCGTAATAATGGTTTGACGGGTAATACCATCAAGTGCACCACCCGCGATGTCAGGAGTATGAATCACGCCATCACGAACTAAGAATACGTTTTCGCCTGAACCTTGACATACATAACCTTGTGGGTCGAGTAACATTGCTTCGTCATAGCCAGCATGTGCCACTTCTTGGTGTGCAAGAATGGACAAAGTATAGTTACCAGATGCTTTTGCTTTACACATGGTCACGTTTGGATGATGGTGCGTAAATGAAGACGTTTTAACACGAATACCCTTCGCCATAGCTTCATCACCAAGGTAAGCACCCCAGCTCCATGCAGCAACAACGGCATGAATGGTATTGTCAGTTGCTGCAATACCTAATTTTTCTGAACCAATAAAAATAATTGGACGTAGGTAGCAAGAAGCCAATTTGTTTTCACGAACCACATCAATTTGAGCTTGTTCTAATGCTGCATGATCAAATGGGACTTTCATTTGATAAATTTTTGCAGAATTTAATAAACGCTTAGTGTGTTCTTTTAAACGGAAAATAGCCGTTCCATTCGGAGTTTCATAAGCACGGACGCCTTCAAACACACCCATGCTGTAATGCAATGTATGTGTTAATACGTGAGTTTTCGCCTCACGCCAGTCAACTAATTGTCCATCTTGCCAAATAAAACCATCACGATCAGCCAAGTTCATGGCACACACTCCAAATTTTTATACACAGTCATTTTTATCCAATGCAAACGTTGCAGTTGGATCAATTAATCTTTGCCATAGCTTGCAAACGACCACTCGGGTATCGTGCCAATCGTCAGCTGAAACTTGCATGGATTGATTCGCAAGTGCTAAACGGTGGCTCTCGGCTCGTTCACGGAGATAAGCTTGAATCAATGCTGTCGCATCGGCGCTGGATAAGCAATCCGTTCTTGCGGCATCCTCAAGGATTCGTACGTTGTCAGAGTAATGGGCGAGATCGGGATTCGACCCACTCCATGCTAATACTGCATACTGTGCCATAAATTCGATGTCAACGATACCACCTGCATCTTGTTTTAAATGAAAAATTCCATCTTTTTGCTGCTCTTTAGAAGAACCTAGATGGTCTTTCATTTTTTGGCGCATTTTGAGCACTTCTGCACGAACATTGTTCTCATCGCGTGGCTGAGTCAAAATATTGCAGCGCAAGTTTTCAATTTCAATCCGTAAACTGTGTTCACCTGCAATCGTTCTAGCACGTACTAAAGCTTGATGCTCCCAGACCCAAGCATTTTTATGTTGATATTGCTCAAAGGCTTTTAAGCTGGTCACCAATAACCCCGCCTCTCCCGAAGGTCGTAAACGTGTATCCACCTCATACACTCGACCATCTAGGGTTTGCGTGGTCATTAAGGACATAAATTTTTGTGCAACCCGCATGGCAAATTCAAAGCCACTAATTGGTTTCTGTCCATCGGTATCGGCTTGTTCGTCCATATAGTGAATAAACACCAAATCCAAGTCCGAACCATAACCCAGCTCGATGCCACCCACCTTGCCATAACCAATTACCGCGAAAGCCGTGTGATCAATCGAACAACGCTGCCCTTCTGCATCAATTGGATAGCCATGTTTTTTGGCAACAATTTGATATGCCAAATGCAAGGTTGCATTCACAGACACTTCAGCAATATCGGTCAATGCATCCGATACTTTCATCAACGGGCTTTCGGCCAAAACATCACTAGCAGCTACTGCTAAGACATTGGATTTTTTAAATAATCGAAGAACACGCATCTGATCTTCAACTTGATCAATTTCAATTCGAAGCAGTTGTTGACGTAGAGAGTCTTCTAAATCTTTACGCTTTGGCAGCTCAAAATCCATCGATAAAAACTCATCCAACAGCACGGGATAATGCGTCAATTCTTCGCAGATCCACGGACTCACTGTTGCCATTTTCACTAATCGTTGTAATGCCCCTTTGCTCTCAATCAGCATCACCAAATAGACCGTACGGCGCAGCACCGACTCCACCAAAGGCATGAGACGTAGTAAGGCCACCTGAGGTTTATCGGACTGTAATATCGCTTCAATGAGATGTGGCCAAAAGGTTTTTAAACGCTGTACTGCTTTGGCAGGTAATTTTTTCAGCGCATGTCCATACCAAAATTCGTGAATTAAGTTTTTGGCATCATCATCTAAAACATCGTTCAACTGGGCTTCTAAATGACTAAAACTTTCCAGTAATGGATCAGGTTCTTTTTCTTTAATAAGATGTTCAAATTGGTAAATGACTTTGGCGCGCTTCTGATTGAGCACATTCAAAAAGTCATCCCAGGTTGCAAAACCTAAAGTATCTAAAATGCGCTGGCGTGGTTCAGGCTCATGTGGCAACGATTGGGTTTGCTGATCATTGAGTGCTTGAATCGCATGTTCAATACGACGTAAAAATAAATACGCATCTTCTAAATCAGCAACTGCGGTTTTTTCTAATAATCCGACTTCGCCTAAATGATGCAGACTCACTAAACATTGACGGTCTTGCAACTCGAGTTTTGAACCTCCATAGATGAGCTGAAAAACTTGAACAATAAACTCTACTTCACGAATTCCGCCTGCACCGAGTTTAATGTCATCTTCGATATTACGACGTAGCACTTCACGTTCGATCATGGCTTTCATTTCACGCATGGCTTCGAAAGCGGTGTAATCGACATATTTTCGGAAGACGAAAGGTCGGGTCATTTCCAGTAACTCGGCGCCTTCTTTACCGCCCGTGACGATACGTGCCTTAATCCAGGCATAGCGTTCCCATTCTCGGCCATGCTGGCTTAAGTATTTTTCTAATGCCGCATGACTGATTGCCAAGGCAGAACCATCACCCCATGGGCGTAGACGCATATCTACACGGAAGACAAAGCCGTCTGCAGTAATATGGTCAAGCAGGTAAATTAATTTTTGTCCCCATAAAATACAGAACTGTTGTACATCGATACATTTTCGACCGTTGGTTTCGCCTTGTTCATCAAAGGCAAATATAAGATCAATATCACTTGAAAGATTAAGTTCCTGTGCACCAAGTTTTCCCATGGCAACCACAATTAGGTCTTGAACTTTCCCCTTATAGCCTAGCGGTTCGCCATATTTCGCAATCAACGGCTTTAGTGCAAAATCTTTTGCCGCACAGATGGATGCATCGGCAAAGTCTGAAAGCTCTCGAGTTAAGGTAACGACATCAGTGAGTTGATTGGCATCTTGCCAAATCCAACGAAACATGAGGCGTGCGCGCAGCACACGAATTGCACGCATCCAGCTATTTTCATCTTGAATTTCAGCGAGGCTGCTTGCGACAAAATGTTGAATTTGTGCTGTACTGAGCGAGGTTTGAAACTGATCAATTGCATAGTCTTGTTCTAAACTGGCCTGATGGATTCCGAGCACCTGTTCAGCATATTGACTGGCACGTAATGTTTTCTGCAATTGCTCCGCATTCATTTCACAAATCCTAGCGTGATTTTTTTCTAGTTATAACAGTTGATAACGCTTAGGGAAAAGTATTTTTAGGCTTTTATACCAATAGAGGGACTTTAAAGTTCGCTTAAGGTCGCATCTTTCTGTGCACTGCTACTCTCGGTACTTAAGGTTTGATGCAGACTCGTCGCCTTTGGCAACCAGACTTTAAATTGTGTGCCTTCACCTTCTTTCGAGTTCACCACAATTTCACCCTGATTTAAGTCCACAAAACGTTTACAAAGCACTAAACCCAACCCCGTACCACGTTCTCCTGCCGTACCTTTAATACTAACCGTCAGTTTTTGCTGAAATAAATCATCAATCTGAGCTTGGGTCATGCCCAATCCAGTATCCTGAATGGTGAATAAAATCCGTTCGCCATCTCGTTCGGCAGAAATCGTCACCACACCTCGTCCATCGGTATGAGTAAATTTCAATGCATTTGACACCAAGTTTTGCATCACTGATGTGATCATATTGATATCTGCATTGACTTTAATGCCTTCAGGCACGGCGTTGATCAGTCGAATATTTTTCTTCACAGCCAAGCTATTTAACACATCACTGACGATTTTTGCAGACTGATGTAAATCAAAATTAATCGGGTGATAAACAAAGCGACCACCTTCTGCCATGGCCCAGTTTAATAAGCTTTCTAAGAGGTTATACGTCGACTGCGTGGTGTCATATAAATAGTCTGCAATATTTTGCACACTTGAATCATCTAAGGTATTGCGCTCCTGCGCCAAAACTTCAGAAAAGCCCAATAGGCCATGAAATGGCGCTCTTAAATCATGAGCAATAATTTGGAAAAATTTAGTCTTACTAAAATTAAGTGCCGACTGCTGTTCATAAGCTTCTTTTAATTCGGCATTTTCAACGCGAAGTTGAATGATGTTGACTAGACTTTGTACAAATTCTTCAACGATCTTTAATTGTTTGGATTCAAATGCAGTGACTTGATCATCAAATAAAATCACTTTACCGATAGATTCTTGGTCATATTTTAAATCGAAAGCGACTAAACGCTGATGCCCTAATCCAAGTTCTTGCATATAGTTGGAATAAGCTTGGTAATTTTCAGTGTCGCGATCTATACGGGAATGTTCAGCAAAAAACTGATCTAGACGATCATCATCAGCTTCGGCCATAAAGGCCTTAAATATGTGCTCTGACGCATACCATATATAAGGTTCATTTTTAAATGCGAGGACAGCATTATCGACTTGCACAATACCACGCGCGAACTTTAAAAATTCTGCAATGCGGTTGTCGTCCGTATAAACCCCCATCAATAAAGACAAACGACAGGAAGTTAATAATTCGGTTTGTGTACCAATATCCAGTAAACGTAAAGCCATCCCGTTGCTCTCCTCAGGGTTTATCTTAAAGATAAAAACCAACTGTTATGTTCAAGATTAATAGCAAAAATAGCCCAAACACTCAATAACAAAACCCAACAAAAAGACAAACATCATTTACAAATGCGCTATTTAATCGAACTTTCATCCAATTAGAAAATAAAAATATCTATAAAGAACATAACATTAAAGGTAAAACAAAAATTAAAACAATAAAATTAGAAACTTAAATTAATTTAAATTTTATTAACTGTTTATTTTAAATCGTACTTTTCGCGTTTTATTCAAACTAAAAACATGACCAAAAGAAATATTCACTTACATAAGACCTAAAAAACTGGGTTTAATTTTCTTTAACTGCATCACAAAAAATAGTGATATTCATGACTATTCTATGACCAAATTGCTCATCAAAATGCTTGTTTCAATCAGCTACACTAAATGAATCTATTTTTAAGTTTTTCTATTAGACTAATTTATTAGTATTTATGAGTTGTGAGTATCGTTGCTGCTTTAAACTAGACCTTCTCGCTTTTTCTTTATTAACTGATGTTACGCACGTAAAAGTACTTATGCACTTTTAAAATGATTTTTAAGTCTATTCGACGGAGTCTTACATCTAAGGATTGAATAAAGGGATTAGCCTTCGGCTGGAGGTACTTTTGTTTCGGCAAAATGAGAAGCGAAGCTTCGTAAGGAAACCATCTTGCGGAACAATGCTCCTCAGCGCAAAACTCGTTCACTACCGTCAAATTATTCAAAGCATCGCAAAAACATTTTTGATTAGAAGTAGTCCTGTCTCAAACACTTGCGGATGACCTTACCGTGTATCGTTCTTTTATTTGAAGCAAATTGCGCTTTGATGGTTACTGCGTAACATCAGTTATTAAACTAAGCTAAAGATTCGATTTATGCTTCTGCTGTACATAAACTCATTCACCCAAATGACTGAAGCTGAAAAAGTGCCATGCCTTATTCATCAGATATATAAGTTATCGCATAAACATTCCGCGAACGTTCAAAGTCAAACGTAGCATCAAACTCACGTCGTTCTTTAATAAAGTCCCCAATCCTGACTAATTTTCGAACTTCCGCACCAAATCTACACCTAAAAGTTAAGGCATTCGGTTTGACCTATCAAACGCTTTACTTTACAACTAAAACTTGAACGAGCCATAAAGAACAGATCAGCCCCAAAAAAATGATATAAATTTAATTGTTCAATAGCTTTAAGCTATGAATAACAAGCTTTCAATATTTCCCTTCTCGGTTTTGCGCTAAAATTGGGCGTCAAACTGCACTTCTTTTGTATCATTTTTCTACGAAATGACCACATCACAGGATCTTGCGTTGACTGAAAAGCAATGAACCCCGATACTTTCATAGTTTTATTTAAGCAAATCGGTTCATAGAGGCGAGCCACAAGCTCGGACCTCAAAGACACAATCTAAAGCAAGGGGCTATATATGGCTGGTGGAAAGTCAACTATCATCTACACACTGACCGACGAGGCGCCATTATTGGCGACTTACTCTCTGCTGCCGATCATTGAAACCTTTACTAAACCTGCTGGCGTTGAAATCGTTAAACGCGATATCTCAGTTGCAGCACGTGTACTCGCTGAATTTTCAGACTACCTAAGCGAAGAACAAAAGGTGCCAAATAACTTGGCAGAGCTTGGACAATTAACCCAAGATCCAAGCACAAACATTATCAAACTTCCGAACATCAGTGCTTCAGTTGGCCAATTAACTGCTTGCATTAAAGAATTACAGTCTAAAGGTTTTGCAATTCCGAACTATCCAGAAAACCCAGCGACTGAGGAAGAAAAAGAAATCAAGGCACGTTATAGCAAATGCCTAGGTTCTGCTGTAAATCCTGTACTTCGTGAAGGTAACTCTGACCGTCGTGCGCCTACTGCAGTAAAAAATTACGCGAAGAAACATCCGCACTCTATGAGCGAATGGAAACAGTGGTCACAAACTCACGTTTCTCACATGGACGAAGGTGACTTCTACCACGGCGAAAAGTCTATGACTTTAGACCGCGCTCGCAATGTAAAAATGGAATTGATCACTAAGTCTGGTGAAACTATTGTTCTTAAGCCTAAAGTTGCGCTTCAAGACGGCGAAATCATCGACTCAATGTTCATGAGCAAAAAAGCACTTTGCGACTTCTATGAAAAAGAATTAGATGATTGTAAAGAAGCAGGCATTTTGTTCTCTCTACACGTAAAAGCGACCATGATGAAGGTGTCTCACCCAATCGTTTTCGGTCACTGTGTGAAGATTTACTACAAAGATGCATTCGAAAAACACGGCAAATTGTTTGATGAGTTAGGTATTAACATCAACAACGGTATGTCTGGTCTTTACGAAAAAATTGAAACTCTTCCGACTTCTCTTCGTGAAGAAATCATTGCTGACTTACATGCTTGCCAAGAACACCGTCCTGCACTTGCAATGGTTGATTCTGCAAAAGGCATCACTAACTTCCACTCACCTAATGACGTAATTGTAGATGCATCTATGCCCGCAATGATCCGTGGTGGCGGTAAAATGTGGGGTGCTGACGGCAAACAGTACGACTGTAAAGCTGTAATGCCTGAATCTACTTTCGCGCGTATCTACCAAGAAATGATCAATTTCTGTAAATGGAATGGTAACTTTGACCCACGCACTATGGGTACTGTACCTAACGTTGGTTTGATGGCGCAAAAAGCTGAAGAATACGGCTCACACGACAAAACTTTCGAAATCGCTGAAGCGGGTGTTGCAAACATCACCGACCTAGAAACTGGTGAAGTGTTGATGTCACAAAACGTGGAAGAAGGCGATATCTGGCGTATGTGCCAAGTGAAAGACGCTCCGATCCGTGACTGGGTGAAACTTGCTGTGACTCGTGCACGCAACTCAGGCATGCCTGCGATCTTCTGGCTTGACCCGTACCGTCCACACGAAAACGAACTCATCAAGAAAGTTCAAACTTACTTGAAAGAGCACGACACTACTGGTTTAGACATTCAAATCATGTCTCAAGTACGTGCTATGCGTTATACACTTGAACGTGTTGCTCGTGGCCTAGATACAATTTCTGTAACTGGTAACATCCTACGTGACTACCTAACAGACTTGTTCCCGATTATGGAATTGGGTACTTCTGCGAAAATGCTTTCTATCGTGCCTCTAATGGCTGGTGGCGGCATGTACGAAACTGGTGCGGGTGGTTCTGCGCCTAAACACGTACAACAACTTGTAGAAGAAAACCACTTACGTTGGGATTCTTTAGGTGAGTTCTTGGCGCTTGCTGTTTCTCTAGAAGAAATGGGCATCAAAGAAGACAACGCGAAAGCTAAACTTCTTGCAAATACGCTTGATGCTGCGACTGGTAAATTGCTTGACAATGACAAGTCTCCATCACGTCGTACTGGCGAACTTGACAACCGTGGCAGCCACTTCTACCTTGCTAAATACTGGGCTGAAGAACTTGCTGCGCAAGACGAAGATGCAGATCTTAAAGCGAAATTCGCTCCTCTTGCTCAAGCTCTTGCTGACAACGAAGAAAAAATCGTTGCAGAACTTGCTGAAGTTCAAGGTAAAGCTGCGGACATCGGTGGTTACTACGCTGTAGATACAGCGAAAGTAAATGCTGTAATGCGTCCAAGCGCAACTTTGAATGCTGCTCTTGATGCTGCTCAATAAGTTGATGCAAAACTAACTTAAGTTAGTGATGTAAAAAAACCAGCGCTTCGGCGCTGGTTTTTTTATACCCTCATTTATATAGTGTTATGACAACTCTTTCATTTAATACTTTGCTCTAAATTTTATGAATGTGATTTATCAAAGGTTAGGATTTTTCATTCAACTACAGCCCTAAAATAAGGAAAACCTAAAATGGCAAATTCATGGGGAATACCAAAGCACATAGAAGATGTGGTCTCGGAGCGAGACCTGTGCTGTGTATATTGCGGCAAAAAGTTTGGCACTGAAAGAGCCAACAAGAAGTCTTGGGAACACATTATCAACAATATAAGAATTACAACCTTAACCAATATTGCATTGTGCTGTGTTGGCTGCAATGCATCTAAAGGCAATAAAGACTTAGCAACTTGGTTCCACTCTGAGAATGCTCGAAAAAGAGGTGTCAACACTGAGACAATTGCAGATGTCATCAAAGTAGCTTTAGATAGTTAATAAATCTTTTAAATACTACAAGCCCTATAAGACACCCGATCAATCACATTTGATTATTGTATTGATCTAATAATTTAAGCTTAGCATCTGATTCCACCATGAGTACCCAAACAAAATTCAGGTACTCATTTTACGAAGTGACCACCTGAAACGTGGCTAGTGAAATCATTGGAAATTTTCTAGGAATTTTATATAATTCATTACTTTTAGACATAAAAAACCCCAAGTCTTAATAAGCTTGGGGTTTTTTAGAATTTTGGTCCCGAGGGTCGGACTCGAACCGACACATCATCTTATTGATTTACATTAACTTATCAAATTAACAGCCCACCTTGGATGTCTTCATGGATGTCTATTACCAATAATGATTCAAATGTCTGCATAATAACCAAACAGTATCATGCAGCAGATATTTGGTCTGAATTAGCCAATTCATCAGCCAATTGCTCTGCTTGTTCAAGCACTGTCTCTGTTGCAAGCAAAGCCATATCTGGTGGATAGCCATAACGTTTAAGCAATCGCTTCACTACGACCCTCAGCTTCGCTCTAGCAGACTCTTTTACAGTCCAATCCAAAGTAACATTCTTTCGAATTGATTCTGTAAGTACCACTGCAAGTTCTCTGAGAATATCCTTCTGCATCAACTCTCGAGCACTGTCGTTGTCTGCAACTGCAGAGTAGAAAGCATATTCGTATTCCGTCAAGTTGAGTTCTTCTGCCAGTTTGTCTGATTCTTGAATTGCTTTAGCTAGCTTAATCAGCTCATCAATTACTTGGGCCGCTGTCAGTACCTTGTTCTGATAACCTTTAATTGCAGAACTCAGCATATCCATGAGCTTCTTGCCTTGGGTCACGCTACGCTGCTCTCTCACCTTGATCTCGTCACCAAGGAGCTTCTTCAATGTCTCAAGCGCAATGTTCTTGTGTTGATAGCCTTTCATCTCCTGCATGAACTCATCGGAGAGAATGGAGATGTCTGGCTTCTGGATTCCTGCTGCATCGAAGATGTCGACCACTTGTTCAGTAACAAGTGCTTGGTCAATGGTTTGTTTCACCTTGGCTTCAAGCTCAGCATTACTCATACCTGAGATTTTGCCTGAACCATCACTGAACTTGGCAAGTCGTGCTTTCACTGCTTGGAAGAATGCAACAACAGGGGCTGCTTCCATTGCATGTGGATGAGGTACAGCTAAAGCAAATGCTTGTGACATTGCAGCGACTGCTGTCAGGAAGCGAGTCTTACCTTCACCTTGGTCTACACCTAAGATGTGCTCTTCTGCTTCTAGGATAATGTTGAGCTTACGAGAGGTATTCGCTGTGAAGTATTCTTGATAATTGAAGCCATGCATGATGCCATCAATCACTTCGAGCTTCTCTTGAAGAATGGTTGCAGCTTCATCCTGCACTAAGGCTGGATCACCTTTACCACCTGCTTCAGAATAGAATGAGAGGGCTTCTTTCAGATCAGATGCAATACCAAGGTAATCAACAACAAGTCCACCAATCTTGTCCTTATAGACACGGTTCACTCGTGCAATCGCTTGCATGAGGTTATGACCTTTCATTGGTTTATCAATGTAAAGCGTATGCATACTCGGTGCATCGAAACCAGTCAGCCACATATCACGCACAATGACGAGCTTTAGTTTGTCATCATTGTCCTTCATACGATTAGCCAGGATTTGGCGTTGCTGCTTGGTTGTATGGTGCTTGGCAATTTCTTCACCATCCGAAGCAGATGAGGTCATCACGACCTTGATTACACCATCGTGCAAGTCATCACTATGCCATTCTGGTTTGATCGCTACAATCTCGTTGTAGAGGTCCACAGCAATGCGACGAGACATGCTGACGATCATGCCTTTACCTTGGTTTGCATTAGCTTTCAGACGTTGTTCAAAGTGTTCTACGATGTCTTTAGCAATCGCCTTGATACGTTCTTTACTACCGATTAGCCCTTCAACCCTTGCCCACTTCGCACGCTCTTTTTGGGTTTGGTTTAAGTCATCTTCACTGAACTGTTCGTCGAAGTCTTCAATCAGCTCTTTGCCTTCCTCACTGATGGCAATCTTAGCTAAGCGACTTTCATAGAAGATACGAACTGTTGCGCCATCCTCAACAGCTTGTGAGATGTCATAGATGTCTACATAGTTACCGAATACTGCAGGCGTGTTTACATCAGTCTTCTCAATGGGGGTTCCGGTGAAACCAAGGTAAGTGGCATTTGGTAAAGCATCACGCATGTACTTGGCAAAACCATAGACAGTACGCTTACCCACTACCTTTCCATCATCGTCTTTGACATCGACTTCTTTTGCATTGAAACCATACTGTGAACGATGTGCTTCGTCTGCCATCACAACAATGTTAGTTCGGTCTGAGAGTTGCTCGTAGACACTACCACCATCTTCAGGTTGGAACTTCTGAATGGTTGTGAAGATCACACCACCTGAACCAACCTTGAGAAGTTCTTTAAGTTCTTCTCTGTTATCTGCTTGCTTAGGTGTTTGTCTAAGGAGTTGGCTTGATGCTGCAAAGGTGCCAAACAACTGATCATCTAAATCATTGCGGTCTGTGATGACCACAACTGTTGGGTTATCCAAGGCCAAGACAATCTTGCCTGTGTAGAACACCATAGACAGGGACTTACCTGAACCTTGGGTGTGCCAAACTACACCCGCTTTCTTATCACCAACAGCTTGTTGCTGTACAAGTTCGAGCTTACTTCTGCCTTGATGTTGCATCGCAAGTTCTGCTGACTTCGAGTCCGAAGACATTGCAGACGCACGAATAGTCGAGAGCACTGCTGCATTCACTGCATAGTACTGATGATATGCAGCCATCTTCTTGATGGTCTTAATGGTGATTAAACCATTCGCATCTTCTTGCTTATTGGATTCAAACACAATGAAGTGCCTAATCATGTCCAGTAAAGTCACTGGGTTGAGTAAACCATGTAGTAAGACTTCAAGCTGTGCCTGTGTCTTCTTGGCTTTGGTTTGACCATTAGATGTCTTCCAAGCCATGTAACGACTCAGGTCTGCTGACACAGTACCTGCTTTCGCCTCTAAACCATCAGAGATGACGTTGAAAGCATTGTAGGTGAATAGTGATGGGATCTGGCTTTGGTAGGTCTGGATCTGCTTATATGCGCCTTCTACAGTGGCATTCTCATCGGTAGCATTCTTGAGCTCAATAACCACTAAAGGCAAGCCATTCACATAGAGGATGATGTCAGGTCTTCGTTCCCAACGGTCTTCTCTTATAGTGACTTGGTTGACGACAAGGAATTCGTTATTGCTTGGATTATTGAAGTCAATCAGCCAAGCATATTCACCTTGAGTGTTGCCATCTTTACTGACTTCAATGTTGACACCTTCAGTCAGCAAACGGTGAAATGCTTGGTTATTGGTGAGTAAATCAGGGGATGAGAGATTGGTGATTTGCTTGAGCGCTTCAATACATTTATCTTCGCTCAAATGAGGATTAAGACGTTGTAATGCTTCTAGCACCTTGGCTTCTAAGATGACCTGCTTATAGCTTCGTAGTGGCTTACTTCCTTTGGATTCAATATCAGGCCCATACACATAGGTATAGCCCAAACCCTCTAGTTGCTCTATCGCCATCAACTCAATGTCTGATTCAGTCATCTTAGTCACTTGAATACTTCCCCCTTAATTCTTTCGTTAGTCTTTTAGCCATGACCACAATGCAACTGCTCCTGCTCCTATCGCAGCACCTGCTGCAATTGGTGCAAGAATAGGTGCAGCTACTGCACCACCAATGAGGCCTGCTGTTATAGCTCCACCTGTAGCAACTGTCCCACCTGTAACTGCCACTAAACCAGCAGCACTGGTTCCTCCAATTGCTGCTCCTGTGCCAAGTCCAATACCACTTACTCCTGCTGCACTTGCAATACCTAATGCAGCAGTTGTGGCTGTTGTTGCTGTATACATTCCCCAACCTGCATACATCATGCGTAAACCAATAATTGAAGTTGTTGTTGTCGTCACGTGCTTTCTTACTTTTTCAACTTGCTCACTTCTGTGTTCACCTGTAATGCACCAAACAGCAAAGTGCTCACAATTATTGGTAAACAGGTTATAGCTATTTTCATCCAACCTACTTCGTGCACGATCCACAATCTCAAACTTGGAGTAGGCAACAACTTCAGGAGAGTATTGAATGTGATACAGAGTGTCTGCATCACCTTGGAATTCCTCCAACGATGTAATAGTGATTTCGCCTTTCTTAAGAGGTTCTGAGAAACCACTATAATGGGCAACTAAGTCTGTACCATTGAAGTTTCCAAGATAAATTCCATGATGGTCATACAATCCTCTTGATGCCTTAATATGGATTCCTGACACAACCAAATTCCCTTCTAAAGGTTCTCCCACAAAGCACCATTCGACAAATTCTTCTCCACTACAAAAATGAGGTAGATGTTCTGGTTTATCCAAGGCTGTTAGGGCTCTATTCAGGACTGTGATGTCATCATATAGTCTCTTATTATCTAAGTAACGATATGTGGTATAGCTATCATAAGGCGCTAAAAAATCTTCTAAAATTTGTAGTCTGATTTGAGAATCTTCTTCGGAAAGAAATACCACATACTTACCTTTATCTGTTTCCATCAGATAAAGAGCATGTTGTTCGGATATGCCATCAGACACCATAAAGTGCGTTGCTATTTTAAGATCGTCCATAATGCCCCCTCTGAATGTAAAAAAAGGTGAAACCAATAAATGACTTCACTTAAATGAAATGCTCTTATGCGCTATCGTGATTACTCATCATAGACGTTATAGCCATACTTCTGCACAGCATCCTCAATAGATCCCTCAAACTTATGACAAGCATAGAGGTAGAGTTCAGCATCAACCATTAGAACACCTGGTACACCTAAACCATCATTGAGTGGAATCAGAGTCTTTTGTGAACCAATCTGAACTGTTGGTCGTTTGTATGAGCAATTCACAGTGACTTTATGTGGCGATCTGTTCCAGTCAATTTTCTTGGCTTCCCACTCACGGCTACCACCTAGCAAGGTGACTTGGATCTTGGATTCTGTCGCTGTCTTGTTCAGTTGTTTGTAAGAGACAAACTTGGCGACTGAACAAGGAGAGTGATAACAAGTTTCTATGACTTTACCTTTTTGTATACCGCTATGATTGAATTTAGCTGGTGCTGCTTGGACCGTGGCAGCAAAGCCAACTACAGCAATCAAGCCAAATCCCATTTGAGTCATGTGCTTTATCATTCTGTTTCCCTCTTATTCTCTTCTACTTAATCCATCGGCATAGCGATCTTGTGAATCTTCCAACTTAAGCCATCACGAACCATGAGCACTTTGACTTCTTTGGATTGATCCTGATCTTTAATCACCACCTCAAAGTCATTTAGGGACGTGTAGCCCGCTTCATATTCTGGCTTAGGTTCTTCTTTTTCTTGGTTTGATGAATCTTGACCACCCATTGACTGCTCTGCTGAGTCTTTTAAGTCTTTACCTTGTAGCATCAAGGTCATACCTTCAGGTGTGACAATCCCATCAATCATCTTGTCGACCATGGTTGATGCGAGCATTGCACCTAGTGCTGCAAAACCATCATCTTTTTGGTTTGCCATCTCTTTCATCATCATGGCGTTCATTTGGTCTTTGAAGCTCTGTCGCACACTTGGATAGTCGATGTACTTCGATACTGTATCGCTATCACCTGCCTGCGCTGCTTTCTTAATGCTATTGATGGCAAGGTATGGTGAAGCATACAAATAGCCACAGATCACCACGACTAGAGCAATAATTGCCCCTATAATTTTCTTATTCATAATCCCCCCGGATGTAAAAAGGTGAAGCCATCAAATAGCTTCACCTCAAATGTTATGCAACTTCTTCTATTTGGTATTGGACTCTCACTTCACCACTCATAAGCTTTGGTAGAAGTGTGTCTCTTAAGTTTTCTAATGTTTGGATTTGCTTTGAGTTATAGATCAACTTGGATTCAATAGACTCTAGGTAGTTATTGAATTGTTGAATTACCTCATCACTTGGCTTACCTATGGTGAAATCTTTAAGATGGTCTACATTCACACGTTGCCGCCCACTTGAACCTTCCATACAACTTTCAGCATAGTCTTTGAATTCTTGATTTCTACATAGCACATAAGCCATCAAAGGATGAAGCCCAGCCTTTGGACGCATCACGATGTACTCTGTAGAACCCCAACCTACTTCGTTATCTCTTAAGAATGTGACGTAACCTGCTTTACCATTTTCCAAACACGGTGTAATACGAGCTAACAACGTATCTTGCTGTATGAACTTAGTTCCTGATGAAAACTCTCGTCGATAGTAACCTGTCGCATTAAAGCTTTGTGTACTGAGCCCTGCCATTTCTAGATAGATAGCATCTGTACCTTTACTGAGTGAACGCTTTGGATTGAATTCAATTAATTCAGATACTACCACTTCTGCTATTGTTTCGTCCTCAATAAACCATTGACGAAACAGTGTTTCAGCCATGGCTTCCAAGGTCTTGTTCTGACGATGTAGTAAGTCAATCTTGTCATCTAATGAGGAGAGGACTGAGGCTATGGCTTTTTGTTCAGGGAGAGGTGGTAGAACTATTGGTACCTTTTTGAAGTCCTTTAATACAACTCTTGGGATTGCCGATCCTGAAACATAATTGTTCCTCATAATAAATTGGCAGTCTGGAGAAAGTAGGAAGTAACGTACATACTCTTTGCATACAGTATCCTTCAATCGAACAATTGCAATTGAGGACAGTAAGACTATTTCCTCTTCCTGTTCATATAAGAAGAGTAAGTCTAAACAATTTGCACCATCTTTAGAGATGAGCAAATCTCCTTTTTGAGGAGCACAGCCTTGTTTGACAAGGAACTGATAATCTTCTTCTGAGATAAGCTTTACATTGGTGAAGTCAAATTTGTTATACGTCATGTCCTTCACAGAACACATGAATCGGCCTTGAGTCTGTGGTTTTGGTGAAGAGTGTGCACCATCTGTAATGACTGATGATAAAGACATCAATTCAACTTCATTCCATCCTTCTGGCAATGAACCATAGGTACTCATACAATCACCTTCGCTAAGTTCTCATCAATGGCTTGATTGAGCTTTGCTTCCTCGGCAAGCTGTGCCTCAAACTCAGCCTTCAGGCTAGTAAAGCGTTCCTTAAAGTCGAACTCATCTTCATCATCAGCCAAACCAACATAACGACCTGGGGTCAGTACATAATCAAGTTCAGCCACTTTCTCAAGCGGTACAGATGCACAGAAACCAGCAACGTCTTCATACTCACCGTCTTGGTTTCGCCAATTATGGTAAGTGTCAGTAATCAGCTTAATGTCTTCATCAGACAACACCTTGGTTCTGCGGTTAATCAGATGACCTAAGTTACGAGCATCAATGAACAGAATCTCATTGCTACGATCTTTGTACTTGGTTGAACCAACACGATCACGACGCATAAACCATAAAGCAGCAGGAATCTGTGTATTCAGGAACAGCTTAGCAGGAAGGTTCACAATACAATCAATGACATTGGCTTCTGAAACCAAGGCTTTACGAATCTCACCTTCACCACTTGTCTTAGAGGTCAATGCACCTTTCGCAAGAACTACACCTGCCTGACCTTTAGGACTCATGTGATACAAGAAGTGTTGCATCCATGCGAAGTTAGCATTACCTGCAGGTGGTGTACCCAATGACCAACGAGCATCACCAACTAACTGTTCACCACTCCAATCAGAAACGTTGAATGGTGGGTTTGCAATGATATAGTCCGCTTTCAGGTCTTTGTGCGCATCGTTGAGGAATGAACCCTCAGAGTTCCATTTCACATGCTCTGAGTTAATGCCACGAATGGCTAGGTTCATCTTAGCGAGTCGCCATGTAGTTTGATTACTCTCTTGACCATAGATTGAGATGTCATCGACTAAGCCTTGATGAGACTCTACGAATTTCTCAGACTGTACGAACATACCACCTGAACCACAGCAAGGATCGAATACACGTCCTTTGTATGGCTCTAACATTTGAACCAATAAACCAACAATAGACTTAGGTGTGTAGAACTGCCCACCCTGTTTACCTTCAGCTAATGCAAACTCACCAAGGAAGTACTCGAATACATGCCCTAGCACGTCGGCAGAGCGAGATTTCGCATCGCCTAGTGCAATGTTACCAATAAGATCAATCAGCTCGCCTAGGCTCGTAGGATCGAGATTCTGACGTGCATAGACTTTAGGGAGTACACCCTTTAACTGCGGGTTGTCATTCTCAATAGCTTCCATAGCATCATCGACAATCTTACCAATGGTCGGTTGCTTTGCTTGGTTGAGTAAGTATGACCAACGTGCATTCTCAGGAACGAAGAATACGTTGTATGCCGTGTATTCATCACGGTCTTCTGGATCAGCTCCTGCAAACTCACCTTCTCCTTCTACGAGAAGATTGTAGTGAGCTTCAAAGGTATCAGAGATGTACTTCAAGAAGATCAAACCAAGAGCAATATGTTTGTACTCTGCAGCATCAATGTTCTTACGAAGCTTATCTGCTGCTTTCCACAGTACAACCTCTAACGGTTCTTGTTTGGTTTGCTTTGGAGCACGAGCCATGTTGAATCCTGATTACATAATTAGTGTTTTGTTATGGTTTTGAATAGTAACGAATAATGAGTACGTACGTAAGAGGATAAAGACATGATTTGTCGCATATCACATTATCCTTTTTTACTGTTATGCACTTAGCTTAAGTTTACAGTAAGCGTCCGCTGAACACACCTTCTGAATTCATCCTATAAGCCTTAATTTAGTCCCCACTTAGAAACAAGTGGGGACTTAAATTTATGACTACAAATAATCAGACATCCATCGCATCTCTTGCGAA
>NZ_VPCH01000037.1:0-39359 GCF_013418285.1 Acinetobacter sp. YH12152 | reverse complement strand
TAATTCAAGTGAATTTGTTTGAAAGAAGAACTTTAAAAGCTTTATTTTCACCCGATAAAATACCCATAAAACAAGAGGAAGCTCAAATGAGCTTCCTCTTGTGAAAAATTGTGGGACAGCAGTGGGCATTTAGCCCCTTTTTAGTGTCAAAAATTTTAGATTTCAGACATTTCTTTTTGATATTGCGCTTCGGCTTTTTCAAAGCGTTCAACCACATCCGCCTCTGGTGCTTTGCCCAATAAGCTCACGACAACGATACTGATTGCAGAGAAAATAAAGCCTGGAATGATTTCGTATAAACCAAGGTGGCCTAAGTAGTTTTTCCACACGATGACAGTTACAGCACCTACGATCATGCCAATGATTGCTCCGTTAAGCGTCATACGTTTCCACAGCAATGAAAGAATAATCAGCGGGCCAAATGCAGCACCGAAACCTGCCCATGCATAAGCCACTAAGCCTAAAACTTTACTTGCAGGGTTCATTGCAAAGGTGATTGCAAATACGGCAATTGCCAAGACCATCGCACGTCCAATCCAAACCAATTCTTTTTGCGATGCGTTTTTACGAATAAAACCTTTGTACAAATCTTCCGTCAAGGTGGTTGAACACACCAATAACTGGCAGCTGAGTGTGCTCATCACCGCAGCTAAAATTGCGGCTAAAATAATCCCTGCAATCCACGGATTGAATAGAATTTTAGTCAATTCCATAAATACCGTTTCAGGGTTGGCATTAACGACGCTTGCCAGTTCTGGGTGAACTTGGAAGTAAGCAATACCGATATAACCGGCTGCTACAGCACCGCCTAGACATAGGATCATCCATGTCATACCAATGCGACGTGCATTCGGAATGGATTTAACAGAATCGGCTGCCATAAAGCGAACCAAAATATGCGGCTGACCAAAATAGCCTAAGCCCCACGCGATGCTGGATAAAATCGCAACTGTACTTAAACCTTCAAATAAATTAGAAGCTTGTGGGCGAGCTGTTTCCAAAACAGCAGCAAGATTTTGACTGTTATCACCTAAAGCAAGGTAGGCGATGATCGGTGTGATCAGCAGTGCAAAGATCATCAGACCCGCTTGGAAAGTATCGGTCCAACTGATCGCTAAGAATCCACCAATACAGACATAGCTGATGGTTGCAATTGCACCAATCCACAGTGCTGTTGTGTAGTTCCAACCGAATAAACTTTCGAAAAGTCGTGCGCCAGCCACCATGCCAGAAGCACAGTAAATCGCAAAGAACACTAAAATCACTACAGCTGAAATGATACGTAAAATCTTTTTACGGTCTGCAAAACGGCTCGTGAAATAATCGGGCAGGGTCAGGGCATTATTTTGATATTCGGTATGAACACGCAAGCGACCAGCAACGATCAACCAGTTCAACCAAGCACCGATAATTAAGCCGATTGCAATCCAAGCTTCGGAAAGACCAGATAGATAAATTGCACCAGGGAGACCCATGAGTAGCCAACCACTCATGTCGGATGCACCTGCTGAAAGTGCAGTCACAACACTTCCTAAACTTCGTCCACCTAAAATGTATTCGTCAAAGTTATGCGTAGCTTTGTAGACATACAAACCAATGGCAAGCATTGCAAGAATATAAAAAATAAAGGTGACTAATGTCGGGTTTAAATGGCTCATAGGCAGTTCATCCTTAATGAAAGCAAATCATCTCTGTCCTAGATGAAAATTTGTACTTCTGTCGTAAGTCGCAGATTCAAGCACGATTTAAAAATTACACTCTGTAACCTTTAAGCATATTTTATGTATGTTTTGCGTAAATGATATTTTTTCTTATTACAAATCTAATTTTTTATTGTGCTGCTGAAATGTTGTACAGAAGGGAATTTAAATTTTGAAATGTAAATCTACTTAAGACTTTTCATCACAAAAAGAGAACTAATGAAATTAGGTAAAAATTACACAATGTTACATATTGAACAAGAAATGTGCATTTGAAATATTTGGTTGCAAATGTGCATCACATCATCTGTAGTGAGATGATTTGAACAGGTCGAATATGAGGTATGCACAGTCTTGGTGCGTAATTAGAGGGAATGCGCAGTGACAACGGTTCAAATGGAAAAAACGAGAATAGAGCATGATTTATTGGGGGATAAAGCAGTCCCGCAGTCATGTTATTACGGTATACATACATTGCGTGCCATCGAAAACTTTCAAATATCAAAGCAGCATGTCGGACAAAATTTAAACTTTGTACGCGCTATTGCTCAGGTAAAAAAAGCGTCAGCAGAAACCAATTATCAATTTAACTTAATACAAGATGATATTCGCCAAGCGATTCAGCAGGCGTGTGATGCATTGATTGATCATCCTGAACAATGGGCAGATTCATTTCCAATTGATATTTATCAAGGTGGAGCAGGCACTTCTATTAACATGAATGCCAATGAAGTCATTGCCAATATTGCCCTTGAATCACTTGGAGATGCAAAAGGTAGTTATCAACGAATTCATCCAAACGACCATGTCAATAAGTCACAATCGACCAATGATGTCTATCCAACAGCGCTGCGTCTAGCGACATATAGTGCTTTTGATGCTTTATTTGTAGTGCTAAATCAACTTATCGGAAGCTTACATGTTAAAGCTGATGAGTTTAAACATGTCATCAAAATGGGGCGTACACAGTTACAAGATGCTGTTCCGATGACTTTGGGGCAAGAGTTCCGAGCATTTGCAACATTATTAAAAGAAGATTTAAAGTTGATTGAGCAAAATCGACAGCTTTTATTGGAAATTAATTTAGGTGCGACGGCAATTGGTACTGGCGTGAATTCTCCTGCGGGTTATGCAGCGAAGGCCGTTGAAAATCTAGCTCATTTGACCGGTTTAAAATTGCAAGGTGCAGAAGACTATGTCGAAGCAACCAGCGATTGTGGCGTATTTATTTTATTATCGAGTTGCTTAAAACGTTTAGCTGTCAAACTTTCTAAAATTTGTAATGACTTACGTCTTTTAAGTTCGGGGCCACGAACAGGTTTAGCGGAAATTCGTTTACCTGAGTTACAAGCAGGTTCGTCCATTATGCCTGCAAAGGTCAATCCTGTGATCCCTGAAGTGGTCAACCAAATTGCATTTCGAGTGATGGGCAATGATTTAACCATAACTTTAGCCGCAGAAGCAGGGCAATTACAATTAAATGTCATGGAGCCGGTCATTGCATTGTCCATGAATGAATCGATTGAGCTTTTGGTGAATGCCGTAAAAACATTAGATAGCAAATGTATCCAAGGAATTCAGGCAAATGAGCAAGCATGTTTTGATGCTGTGATGCGTAGTGTAGGAATCGTGACCTTACTCGATCCATATTTAGGTCATGCAAAATGTGATGAAATCGGTAAGCAATGTATTGCCGAAAATAAAACCATTCGCCAAGTGGTTTTAGAGCAAGCGCTGTTAACTGTAAGTCAATTGGATGAAATTTTCTCGATTGAAAATCTAGTTTCTGAAGTGACACCATTTAGTATGCCACTCGCTCAAGTGAGTTAAATGCTTATTTAAGACTTTTAAATAGCCCCATGATGAGTAATAGCCCCATGATGAGTAAATGACGAAGGTTAATCCTTCGTTTTTTATTTGAAGAAATCAGTGGTAAATCTAGAAAACTAATCTGATGGCAGTGATGTTTTAGATTTCTAAAAGAAAGTATTGGGTTGAAAATAAAACGCTATATTTGCTTAAGATCGTAATTATAGTTCTATATATAGTCATGAAGGTTTGGATGAAAAATTTAGCGCATAGATAAAGTCAGAAATACTTTAACTTGCCCAAAAAAGGATGTAATCGAAGTACAATAGGTTTTTTATCATGTTGTAGATAGTCAGATGTTTAATAAGTTAGTCGATTTATTCAAAGGCGCTAAAGAGTCGCCTGAGCAACTTTACTTAGAACAACACCACATTCAATATGATGAAACACAGGGCTATATCATTGAAGGCGTAGTTTTAAATACATTGTCTGAACGTATGGAATATCTGTCGAATAGAAAAATGACAAATTTCGATGATTTAAAACAGCTCTATGCAACTGCAATGATTATCAATGAAAAAATAGACTTGGAAATTGCAAGTCAACGCTTTGTTGCACGATTAGGCAATACTGAAGAAAATCTGTTGCAGTTTAAACTCTATGTCAAACTATTGAATGATTATTATCGTCAATTCATCCGTGATCGTAAGTAAGTGAATGGACTGCAGTGTTTGAGTTTGATGGGTGCATTAATGGTACTCATCAATAGAAAATACAATCGCAAATCCATATTGGTTAAAACACTGTATATAGTTGCTTAAATCTCGGAATGTAAAAAGCATCGTGTTAATATGATCACCAAGTGATTAAAACATTAAAAGCTATTTACATCATGTTCCAGCAAGAAATTTCACAACTCAATCTTAAACAGCTCAAAGCTGGCGAAAAGCGGTGGGTCGGAAACTTACAAGGCTCATCTGCTGCATTATTATTTAAAGAAATTAGCAAACAATCGAAACAGTTGTTTGTGATTGTAGCACGTAATAATCAGCATCTCGGGCAGTTAGAAAGTGAGCTGGAATTTTACGGAATTAAGCCGACTATTTTCCCAGATTGGGAAATTTTACCTTATGACCGGCTGTCGCCACATCAAGACATCGTTTCTGAGCGCTTGGCGATTTTGTCCAATATGCCACAGCAAGGCGTGTTGTTGATTTCGGCAACAACCTTAGCGCAGCGAGTTGCACCGGCATCTTGGGTATTAGGTGAACACTTTGATATTAAAGTGGGTCAAAAATTTGATATAGAACAACAAAAATTAAGATTAGTACAAGCGGGTTATCACTTGGTGGATACTGTTTATGATCATGGTGAATTTGCAGTACGCGGTAGCATCATGGATATTTACGCTTTGGGACAAAGTTCACCGATTCGTATTGACTTATTTGATGATGAAATCGATACCCTCAAATTCTTTGATCCTGAAACTCAGCGAACCACCCAAAATTTAGATCATTTTACGGTTTTACCTGCAAAAGAATTTCCATTAAAAGAAGCGCGTTCACTGTTTCGTGATCGATATGCGGAAAATTTTCCGACAGCAAATCCAAAGAAAAATCCAATTTATCAAGATGTACAAGATGGCATAGCTTCACCGGGTATTGAGTTTTATTTTCCGTTGTTCTTCTCTGAACATGCCATGAGAGAGCAAAGTACCCTGTTTTCGTACTTACCAGAGAATGGCATTGTCATTACAGATAAAGCTATTGATGACACATTGATTCAGTTTTGGTCGGATATTGTGCGTCGTTATGAAGACCGCCGTCATAATGTCGACCAACCGATTTTGCCGCCAGAGCAGATTTTCCTACAACCAAATCAGGTTTTAGAACAATTAAATCTCTGCCGTCGTATTGTGGCTTCGCCTGAGGCTTTTGATGAACGCAATGGCGTGATCAATCTTGTAGCTGAGATTCCACCCCGTTTACCTGTCGATCCAAAACGTGAAAAGCCATTTTATGCTGTTAAGCAATATATCGATGCGGCAAATTATCCAGTGCTTTTGGTGGCTGAAAGCGCTGGTCGACGTGAAACTTTAAAAGATGCATTGCGTCCAAGTTTGGGTGATATCCCGACGGTCGAAAGTTTTAATGATTTTATGCATTCTATGCATGCGATTGCGATCACCAATGCGCCCTTAGATCGTGGTTTATTGTTAACTGACAAGCTCAGTGTAATTTCTGAAAATCAGCTTTATGAACACCGTGTGGTTCAACGTCGTCGTAAACGCCAACAGGAAGTATCAGAAGAGTTCCTAGTTCGTAGTTTAACCGAGCTAAGTATTGGCGCACCAGTGGTTCATATTGATTATGGTGTGGGGCGATATGCAGGTTTAATTACCTTGAGTATCGATGAGCAAGACCATGAATTTTTGCAGTTAGACTATGCCGATGCAGCCAAAGTGTATGTCCCTGTGACAAACCTGCATTTAATTAGCCGATATAGCGGTGGTGACCCAGATCTAGCACCATTACATAAATTGGGCACAGATGCATGGTCTAAAGCCAAACGCAAAGCTTTAGAGCAGATCCATGATGTGGCGGCAGAACTTTTACATATTCAAGCCCGTCGTCACTCGAAACCGGGTTATGGATTTGAACTGGATCAAAGTCTCTATATGCAGTTTGCCAGTGGCTTCGCCTATGAGGAAACCCTAGATCAAGCCAATGCTATTGAAGCGACACTCTATGACATGCAACAAGCGAAGCCGATGGATCGCTTGGTTTGTGGTGATGTCGGTTTTGGTAAAACAGAAGTAGCTATGCGTGCTGCATTTGTGGCAGTACAAAATAACAAACAAGTGGCTGTACTTGTTCCAACCACGTTGTTGGCGCAGCAGCACTACGAGTCTTTCAAAGATCGCTTCGCGGATTGGCCTGTACGTATTGAAGTCCTTTCACGCTTTGGTTCATCAAAATCACATACCAAAACCATTGAAGACCTCGCAGAAGGCAAAGTGGATATCGTGATTGGCACACATAAAATCTTGCAGGAAAGTGTGCAATTTAAAAATCTCGGCCTCATGATCGTGGATGAAGAGCATCGTTTTGGTGTACGTGATAAAGAGAGAATTAAAGCCTTACGTGCCGATGTAGATATGCTGACGCTAACTGCAACGCCTATCCCACGTACGCTGAATATGGCTTTTAGTGGTATGCGTGATCTATCTATTATTGCAACGCCGCCTGCACGTCGTCTTGCTGTGAAAACCTTTGTGCAAGAACATACTGGAGATTCGATCAAAGAAGCCATCTTGCGTGAACTGTTACGTGGTGGGCAAGTGTATTTCTTGCATAATGAAGTGGAGACCATTGAACGTACGGCAGAAACTCTACGTGAATTGGTTCCTGAAGCCCGAGTTGCGGTAGCACATGGTCAAATGCGTGAGCGTGAACTAGAGCAAATCATGCAACAGTTCTATCACAAAGAATATAACGTACTGGTGTGTTCAACCATTATTGAAACTGGGATTGACGTGCCAAACGCCAATACCATTTTGATTGAGCGTGCAGATAAACTGGGACTTGCGCAGTTGCACCAATTACGTGGTCGTGTCGGTCGATCGCACCATCAAGCATACGCCTATTTACTTGTACCTTCGCTCAAAGGCTTAAAGGGTGATGCTGAAAAACGCCTAGATGCCATTTCTCGTGCATCGACTTTGGGTGCGGGCTTCATGTTGGCTACAGAAGACTTAGAAATTCGTGGCGCAGGTGAGTTGCTGGGTGAACAGCAAAGTGGCTCAATGCAAACCATCGGTTATAGCCTGTATATGGAAATGCTTGAAAAAGCCACCAAAGCCATTCAAAAAGGTAAAACGCCTAACTTTGACTCTCCATTGTCATTAACGGCTGAAATTAGCATGCACATGCCAGCCTTAATTCCAGATGATTATTTAGGTGATGTACATCAACGGTTATTGTTCTATAAACGCATTAGTAATACGGATACTCAAGAGAAACTCGATAACATTCGTATGGAGTTGATCGATCGTTTTGGCTTGCCGCCGCAAGCAGTCAAGCAATTATTCTCTGTCCATCAGTTGCGTTTAAAAGCGGAACAATTGGGTATCACAAAAATTGATATCAGTTCACATGGCGGCAGTATTGAGTTCTCACCAGATACACCAGTTCAAGCCATATCGATCATTCAAATGATGCAAAAGCATCCGACTTTCTTCCGAATGGAAGGTGGACAGCGTCTAAAAGTGATGGTCATGCTCGAAGAATATGACAAACGCATTCAATTTATAAATGACTTATTAGACAGTTTGCTGAAGGAATTGGCGCCAAATCAATAGATTTGGCGTATAAATTGCTTGTTTAGAATGAGTAGATTTTCATGAGTGTTTTTTATATAGAAGAAACGCTTGATTTTTTTGAAAAATTTATTAGAGTCATAAGCACGCAACGTTTTATTCAAATGCAGTTTATTTGTAATGAAACGTTCTGTACAGAATATTCACACCCATAAGGATGTGATAGTATTAGCCATCATTCTAATTTTGCATCATTTATAAAGATATGTTTAGTTTACATCCACAACTTGCTCAAGATACGTTTTATGTAGGCGACTTTCCTCTGTCAACATGTCGTTTGATGAATGATATGCAATTCCCGTGGCTTATTTTGATTCCACGTGTTCCGGGAATTACAGAGCTTTATGAATTAAGTCAGGCAGACCAAGAGCAGTTTTTACGTGAATCAAGCTGGTTATCAAGCCAATTGTCACGTGTATTCCGTGCAGACAAAATGAATGTAGCTGCATTGGGTAATATGGTTCCACAATTACATTTTCATCATGTTGTTCGTTATCAAAATGATGTGGCTTGGCCGAAACCAGTTTGGGGTACGCCAGCAGTTCCTTATAACAATGATGTCTTGGCACACATGCGCCAAACACTAATGCTTGCACTACGTGGTCAAGGTGATATGCCTTTCGATTGGCGTATGGACTAATCCCGATTTACGGACAATATCAGGATAGTAGAAGAATGAGTGTCCGTATGGGGGCGATCGAGTGCCGTTAGACAATTTAATCAGCAAAGAGCCTAAACAGTTTGAATATTTTCATCGTTTGATGGGATATATCATGCTGTCTTTGGTGATTGTTGTCTATCACTACACCCAACCAGATACGCATTATCAAATCTATATTCCTGCATTTTTATTTTTTCTGATTTTAGTTGTTCCCAAGTTTTCCCATTGGCTAATTTATCGATATAGCAATCAAACTAAACGCAATGTGCTGTTTCTGATCGATATCATAGTTATTGCTGTACTGATGTCTGCGGTACATTTAAGTCTTGTTTTAACCTTTCTTGCGGTCTTTGCGCTGCTATACACAACAATCTATAACAAGATCAATTTCTTAATGATGTCCTTGGCAGGGATTGTTGGCGTCACTGTATTTTATTTATGCAATATTTATGTCTTTGGTTTTCAAGAGTATTTTGAGTCGACCAGCAGTGAATTAACCGTTCTTGGCTTTCTGTGCTTAATTACATATTTCAGCGTAGGGGCTTTTTATCAACACACCCAAGTTCAGTCTCTGAGTAATAAAAAGAACCACTATTATGATCAGATGAATCGTTATATGGAATTCGCCAATCAGCTGAGTCGTTATGCGCCTATGCAACTTTGGCAATCGATTATGAAAGGTGAGTCTGAAGCTAAAATCGAATATAAACGTAAAAAGTTAACGATTTTCTTTTCCGATATCCAAGGATTTACTGAGCTTTCTGAAACATTAATTCCAGACGATTTAGCATTTCTACTCAATGACTATTTGAGTCATATGACTGAGATTGCCAAACAGTATGAAGCGACTGTTGATAAATTTATGGGGGATGCAATTCTAATCTTCTTTGGTGATCCACATAGCCAAGGCGTAGAGCAAGATGCAAAAACTTGTTTAGAGATGGCAATGGTCATGCGTCAGCAAATGAAGTTGCTGCGTGAACGTTGGATTAAAATGGGTTATCCGCCGTTACATATTCGTATGGGTATTTCTACAGGGTATTGCCACGTTGGGAACTATGGTGCAGCTCACCGTATGGCGTATACCATCGTTGGTCGTGATGCGAACTTGGCTGCACGATTGCAAAGTGCGGCTGAAGTCGATGAAATTTTGATTTCAGACGATACGCATCATTTAGTGAAAAATGACTATTTATGTGCACCTAAAGCACCGATCTTCTTAAAAGGCATCAAAGGCCCAGTACGTACTTGGCAAGTGATGGAAAAATACACCTCGCAGAAAACAGATTATCAGCGGTGGTTTGACTACGAATATAAAGGCTTTAATCTATTGTTGAACTTAGATGAAGTACAAAACTTTGAATATCCTGAACTAATACATGTTTTAGAACGTATGATTCAACGCTTACAAACTCAGCAAAAAATGACCAACTCTGCTGGTATCGTAAAACTGAATTTAGAAGACGAAGTGATCGAAGAAGTCAAAAAAACTGAATCTCACTCTTAATTTCACATATACATTATAAAATTAGATCTAATCGTATCGCGTAAAATTTAAACAAGAACACAATTCATGCTTTTATCAAAACGTCTTCTTTTTTGATATGTTGAATACATTTATGTATAAAAAAGCCAGTTACGATAAACTGGCTTTTTAATTATAGAAAATTATCTATAAATTAATGATTTTCTGAAGCATGGTTGATGGTGTATTTAGGAATTTCAATTTCCAAATCTTCATCTTCAATTTTTACTTGGCATGACAGACGAGAGTCTGGTTCTAACCCCCAAGCACGATCGAGAAGATCTGCTTCGACATCATCCATTTCATCTAGACCATCAAAACCTTTACGTACAACCACATGGCAAGTGGTGCATGCTTTAGACATGTCGCATGCATGTTCAATTTTGATGCCGTTTTTTAACATGCTTTCGCAAAGGTTAGCATTTGATTCGACTTCAAACTCAGCGCCGTTTGGGCAGATTGTTGCGTGAGGCAGTACTTTAATACGTGGCATAATCTTGACCTATAAATTAATTTGAGTTTGACCAGTCATCGAGTTTTGTGCCTTTCAATGCGGCATCAATGTGCTGATTCATACGAGCTGCAGCAAATGCATCGCTATGTATTTTAAGCTGTTCTACAGCATGTTCAATAGCTTTAATATCTGTCGTTTCAAGTGCAGCATCTAAAACAGTGCGTGCTGCAGTGAGGGAACTGAGTTGCTCTTGGCTGAGAAGTTGAGCATCCACTTTAAGTGCTTGATCAAGTGCTTCAAGTTCACGTTTTGCTTCCACTTTGGTTTCTTGAAGATGACGTAAGTTTTTATCTTCTTCAGCAAACTTATAACCATCAATCAGTAAGCGTTCAGTGTCGGCATCAGATAAACCATAAGAAGGTTTGATGTCAATTTGGGCATGCACACCAGAAGTGGTTTCTTTGGCAGACACCGTGAGTAAACCATCTGCGTCAACTTGGAAAGTCACTTCAATGCGCGCTTGACCCGCAGTCATCGGTGGAATACCACGAAGCACGAAACGACCTAGACTACGGCAATGTTCAACTAGATCTCGTTCACCTTGTACAACATGAATCAACATCGCTGTTTGACCATCTTGATAGGTTGTGAATTCTTGGCGACGAGCCACTGGAATAGCTGTATTACGCGAAATAAGGCGCTCAACCAAACCGCCCATGGTTTCTAAACCTAAAGAAAGCGGTGTGACGTCTAAAAGCAATGAACCATCTTTAGAGTTACCAATAAGCTGGTTCGCTGTAATCGAGGCGCCAATGGCCACAACTTCATCAGGGTTAATTGTGCAGAGTGGTTCTTGATTGAAGACATCTTGAACAGCTTTTTGTACAGCATACGAGCGGGTAGAACCACCGACCAATACCACATTTTGAATATCGCTGAGTTCAAGCTTGGCATCACGCATGACACGTTTACAAACGCTGATAGTTTTATCCAAAGCAACTTTGATGATGGATTCAAAAGTAGGGCGGTCTAAAGTCAATGATTGATCAAGAACTTTAAGCACTACAGATTCAGCCTCGGTTAGAGCTTCTTTTGCTTTACGAGCAGAAACGATGAAATGTGCATATTCAGCATCATCTAAAGTTCCAATATTCAGTTGTTTTTTTGCCCATTTTACAATCAGACGGTCTAGGTCATCACCACCAAGCGCCGTGTGGCCACCCGTTGCTAGAACTTCAAAAACGCCTTGAGAGAAACGTAAAATTGAAACGTCAAAAGTACCACCACCCAGATCATAGATCACATAGTTTTGATCATGTGCAAGATTGGTGTCTTGGTCTAAGCCATAAGCCACTGCAGCAGCAGTCGGTTCATTTAATAGACGTAGTACATTTAAACCTGCAAGCTGAGCCGCATCACGCGTTGCTTGACGCTGTGCTTCATCAAAATAGGCAGGCACAGTAATGACGGCACCATTTACTGGATTATTTAAGCTGCTTTCTGCACGGTCTTTGAGTTGTTTTAAAATTTCAGCAGAAATTTCAACGGGTGTTTTGCGACCTTGTGCAGTTTCAAAAGCAGGCATTTCATTCCCTTCACCGACTAAGTTGTACGGGTGTTGGAATTTAATATCTGCTTTAGAGCGACCCATAAAGCGTTTTACAGAAACGATGGTGTTTTTAGGATCAGTCGTTAAGAATGCCTTTGCGTCGTCACCATATTGCGTAGTGGATTCGCCATAGTGTGCAATAGAAGGGAGTAACACACGACCATGTTCATCGTTAAGCACTTTCGCTTTACCAGAAAGTACCGTGGCTACTAAAGAGTGTGTAGTCCCAAGATCGATACCAATTGCGATGCGGTGTTCATGCGGCGCACTTGATTGACCAGGTTCTGCAATTTGCAAGAGAGCCATGTGTGTTACATCCTTTGAACGTCAAATATAAAAAATAAATTAAAAATCATCGTCTAAATCAAAGCTATCGTCGTCTAAGAAGCGATCTTCAGCTTTATCGATGTCAGCCATTACTTTTTGGAAGAAGCGTAATTTACGTACGGTATCACGTGCTTCAGCCCAGTCTTCGTCGTCATAATCAATCTTGAATTCACGAACCAAACCGTCAATCCATTGCTGAACTTCAGTTTTAAGTGAAGTGAGGTCATCAGCAGAGCCTGCCTCATCTAACTGTTCACGAATTTCTAAGGCATCTTGTAGGAACTCAAAATCACTAATCGATTGATCAAGGTGATAATCTTGTTTTTTGAGACTTAAAAGATATGCAGCGCGGCTATCAACATTGGATAAAGCTTTAAATGCTTGATTAATCTC
Source organism: Acinetobacter sp. YH12152 (assembly GCF_013418285.1). Classification (NCBI taxonomy): domain Bacteria; kingdom Pseudomonadati; phylum Pseudomonadota; class Gammaproteobacteria; order Moraxellales; family Moraxellaceae; genus Acinetobacter; species Acinetobacter sp. YH12152. The sequence goes on along the minus strand of NZ_VPCH01000037.1, from coordinate 26,503 downwards.
ACTAGATTTTATCAGGGCTAGATCTTTGTCTTCGGCTTTATCTGGATGATATTGTTGCTGCAACTTTAAAAATTCAGATTTTAAAACTGCTAAATCAATATCGAGTGCTACAGGTAAGTTAAACAACTCAAAATGATTCATGGGAGATGGTGTCCGCAATAGAGGTGCAAAAAGTGTTGCTTTAAATGCAATTAAAACAGTGAATTTTACACTGTTTTAATGCGAAAAAGGAGCGTGGAAAAGGCTTAAACCGTAAACGATTCGCCGCAGCCACATTCACCTTTTTTATTTGGGTTATTAAATTCGAAACCTTCGTTTAAACCATTTTTCACATAGTCCATCTCCATACCTTCAAGATAAACTAAGCTTTTTGGGTCAACAAATACTTTTACGCCAAACTGATCGAATACTTGGTCATGCGTGTCAATATCATCGACAAACTCAAGTACATAAGCTAGACCAGAACAGCCAGAAGTTTTCACGCCAACGCGAATGCCTTCACCCTTACCGCGATTCTTGATGTAATTGCTGATATGAGTTGCAGCATTTTCAGTTAAATGAATCATGAAAACTCCGTTAATCTTTTTTAAAACACGTAAACAATTAAGCTTTTACTTTCTTGCTACGGTAGTCTTCTACAGCAGCTTTGATTGCATCTTCAGCAAGTACAGAGCAGTGTACTTTTACTGGTGGAAGTGCAAGTTCAGTTGCAATATCAATGTTCTTAATTGCTTGAGCTTCATCAAGAGTTTTGCCTTTTAGCCACTCTGTTACTAATGAGCTAGATGCAATTGCTGAACCACAACCGTAAGTTTTGAAGCGAGCTTCTTCAATTACGCCATTGTCATCAACTTGAATCTGTAGACGCATAACATCGCCACAAGCTGGTGCACCGACCATACCTGTACCAACGTTTTCTGCATTTTTGTCTAAAACACCAACATTACGAGGGTTTTCGTAATGATCAATTACTTTTTCGCTATAAGCCATGACGCTTCTCCAAACCTCGGGGTCAGCCTTAAGATTAATATGGGGGTGAAATTACGTTAATCAATGAGATAGCCTTAAAATAAAAGCTATCTCACCGGGATGAATTAGTGTTCAGCCCATTCTACAGAATTAAGGTCGATACCTTCTTTGTACATATCCCAAAGCGGTGAAAGATCACGTAGTTTTTCAACTGCTGCTTTGGTAATTTCAAGTACATGGTCAATATCGGCTTCAGTGGTGTATTTACCAAAGCTGAAACGAATCGAGCTATGAGCCAATTCATCTGAAAGACCCAATGCACGAAGTACATAAGATGGCTCTAAAGTTGCTGATGTACATGCAGAACCAGAAGATACTGCGCAATCTTTAAGTGCCATCATTAACGATTCACCTTCAACAAAGTTAAAGCTGACGTTTAGATAGTTTGCAACGTTGTATTCTGGGTGACCGTTCAGGAAGACTTGTTCAAGACCTTGCAAGCCATTCCAAAGTTTGTCACGAAGTACACGAATACGAGTTTGTTCGGCATGAAGGTTTTTACCTGCAAGTTCGAACGCTTCGCCCATACCCACGATTTGGTGAGTCGCTAGCGTACCTGAACGCATACCACGTTCATGACCGCCACCGTGCATTTGCGCTTTAATACGTACACGTGGTTGACGACGTACATAAAGAGCACCAATACCTTTAGGACCATAGATTTTGTGGCCAGAGAAGCTCATCAAATCAACTTTCATTGTTGAAAGATCAATTTCTACTTTACCTGCAGCTTGCGCAGCATCTACGTGGAAATAAGTTTTGTTTGCACGAGTCAATTCACCGATTGCAGCTACATCTGTAGTTGTACCGATTTCATTGTTCACCATCATCAAAGATACAAGAATCGTATCTGGACGAAGGGCAGCCTGAACCATTTCAGGTGTAATTAAACCTGTTTTTGCTTCTGGCTCAAGATAAGTAATTTCGAAGCCTTCTTCTTCAAGCTCGCGGCAAGTATCAAGAATTGCTTTATGTTCAATTTTACTTGTAATAATGTGCTTGCCTTTAGATGCATAGAACTGAGCAATACCTTTAAGCGCAAGGTTGTCAGATTCAGTTGCACCAGAAGTCCAAACGATTTCGCGTGGATCAGCTTTTACTAGATTAGCAACTTGTTCACGTGCATATTCTACTTTTTCTTCTGCCTGCCAGCCGTAAGCATGAGAACGAGAAGCTGCATTACCAAAAGTACCGTCAAACGTTAGACATTCCATCATACGTTCTGCGACTTGAGGGTCTACAGGTGTAGTTGCTGCATAGTCAAGATAAATAGGACGCTTCATGTCAAATACCTGTAACCGATAAAAGGGCTGAATCAAAGTTTGCTGAATTTTGACGAATAGATACGGTTTGAACGTTATCGCGTGCTACAAGGTCAGCAAGGGTGATTTTTGCAAGATAATCGGCAATGTGGTGGGAGAGTTCCTGCCATAAATCGTGAGTCAAGCACATTGCACCATTTTGGCAGTTGCCTTTGTGGTCACAACGGGTTGCATCAACTGTTTCATTTACAGCTTCAATAATTTCCAAAACAGTGATGTCTTCAGCACTACGAGCTAGGTGATAACCACCGTTTGCTCCACGGATGCTGGAAACTAAGCCGTGACGCTTTAATTTTGCAAATAACTGCTCAAGATAGGCCACTGAAATGGTTTGACGAGCTGCAATTTCTGCAAGAGTGATCGTTTGTTCAGTTGGCTGCAAAGCTAAATCAAGTAGAGCAGTCACTGCGTAGCGACCGCGAGTTGTTAAGCGCATGATTCGATACACATGTTAAGTCTAGATGTGCAGATTTTATGAATCCTGACTAAAATAGTCAAGTTTTTTTGAGATTGTTTATTTGTTTTATTTTGTCTGAAAAATTATGTATTTATTTGAACCACACATTATACACTAATAACGTTATTAAAAGAACAGATATTAGACTAAAAGCGATATTAATCCGCTTTTGACGACGTTCGATACGCTTAATACGGTTTTTATATTGTTTAACTTCAACTTGCAGTGTGTTGATTTTAGAGCGTTGCTGTTCGATTTTTTCTAAAAGTGGGGCAATACGTTTTTTTGACGCAACGATATCGTTTTCTTCGACAGGTTCAGACAGCCAGTGTTTCCAGTCAGATAAAATTTTGGGCACACTAAATAATGAAACCAGATCACGAAATTCATCTTTTAGAACCACATCACCATCGATACGCATGGTTTTGATGCTTTTACGATTACCAAATACAAAAATTTTTACCAAATCTATTAGTGTCGTGCGGACATCAAGGTCGATGGCTTTATCTGGAGATTTCGTGTCGAACAGAATACCGTGCTCAGTAAACTGAACATAAAAATCAAAATAAGGGATGTAGCTATTTATTTTCAGTGCGACTTTTTGATCAACAAATTTTTTAGCTTGTAATGCTACAACACGGTCATGTTTTAAAATGAAAGTAAAAATCGTTTCTAAAACAATCAGGGTCATAGTAAGCAACAAATGTGGTTGAGCTTGTGTTTGTTGCGTATCACTCATAAAAAAAATGTCCTTGTTAAAATCTGAAAGCACTGGAAACTGAGCATCCTGCTCTAGAGGAACTTAGAATATACCAAAAAGTTGGTAATTCACCAGCTTTGTAGAACAGTTTAATCAATCTATCAAGTCATATGTTTGCTATTATGTTGTTAAAATGAAGAATCACATGTTGCTGTGCACATAAAATAATCAGGAGAAGTGCGGATTATGGAAAATACAGAAGGCATAATTGACGATGCACAAGAAACATCAGAAAAGCCGGCTAAAACTCGCGTACGTAGTCATTCTGATCGTCGCTCTAAAATGGATTTTCGCAAATATACCAAACAGATTTGGTTGGCTGGATTAGGTGCTTTTTCACGTGCTGAGGGTGAAGGAAATAAGCTTTTTGACTCTTTAGTCAAAGTTGGAGAGGAGCTTGAGTCCAAAACGATTGATATTGCAGATCAAACTGTCGAAAAAGTTTCAGAAAAAGCCAAAGAATCTGTAACCGATACGAAAGATAAAGTAGAAAAAATTTTAGATAATGGTGTTAATCATTCTTTAAACCGTTTAGGATTGGTGACTGTAAAGGATTTACAGCACTTAGAAAGGCTTATACTTCAATTACATACTAAAGTTGACCAATTGGCCGAAGAAAATGCCCAACTGAGGGCCGAAATACTAAAAAAACACTAACTTTTTTACTATTATCGAATTTTCAAGGTTTTTTTCGTCAAAAAATTCTATAAAAAGAGGTTGATGAGTATTGCGTTTAACCCTAAAGCATTGCTATAAAGGCGTTATGGCGTTTTATACAAATTCTTGAACCTTAAATAAACGATATTAAGAGGACGTAATTTTCATGAATAAATCAGAATTAATTGATGCAATTGCCGAAAATGGGGGATTATCTAAGGCCGATGCCGGTAAAGCTTTAGATGCTACAATTGCTGCAGTTACCAATGCATTAAAAGCTGGTGATACAGTTACTTTAGTTGGTTTCGGTACTTTCAGCGTTAAAGAACGCGCTGCACGTACTGGTCGTAACCCACAAACTGGTGCGACTTTAGAAATCAAAGCAAGCAAAGTTCCTAGCTTCAAAGCTGGTAAAGGCTTGAAAGATTCTGTAGCTTAATCTTATTAAGCACATGAGACGCGCCATTATTTGGCGCGTTTTTTATTGGTAAATGTGATTAATTGATATATCGCATTCATTCATCTCGGGTTTTCGGTTAAAATTCACCGCAAATAAAATATTGGAATACTTATGGAATCGTTTCGTAAAGTCATTAAGGGTTGGCTGGGCAAGGTCTTGCTCGTTTTGTTTTTGACCCCTTTAGCACTTGTAGGTATTGAAGGATATTTTAGTGGTGGATCTAAAGATGCAGCAAAGACTGTAAACGGTACTGAAATTTCTCAAAAAGAACTCGAAGCACTGACGAACTCATTAAAAGAACAATATCTGGCATATGCTCAGGGTGATGAAACATTATTGAATCAAAATTTCATTAGCAATAAAGCGATGGATACTTTGGTTTCACGCCAATTGTTATTGCAACAAGCTGATAAATTAGGCATTAGCTTGAGTGATGCACAAATTGTGCAAATGATTCATCAGCAGCCAAGCTTCCAAGTCAATGGTCAATTTTCAGATGAAGCGTTTGGGAGATACCTCGAATCGATTGGTATGACAAACCGCACATTCATTGATAATTTACGTAAAGACCATGCTTTAAAAATGTTGTCTACAACATTTATGGAATATGCATTGGTGAGTAAGCTTGATATCTTGCAAATTGCGAACTTACAAACGGAACAACGTAGTATTCAGTTGGCGAGCATTAATCTTGAAAATTACAAGAAAAATGTAAAAGTATCTGATGCTGAAATTGCGGCTTATTATGAGCAGCATAAAAACAAATTTAAGCAAGCAACCAGTGTTGATGCAGATTTTGTCGTATTAACACCTGCCAATATTACTGCACCAGTAGAAGCTGCAACTGATGCTGAATTGAAAGAAGCGTATAACAGCTTTGTTGAGAATGCACAGAAGTCAGTTAAACCACTCGTTAAGCACATCATGATCACTGCGGACAATCGTTCAGATGCCGAAGCTAAAAAACTGGCTGAAAGTGTTCAAGCTAAAATTAAAGCGGGTTTAAGCTTTGACCAAGCTGCAGCGCAATTCTCTGAAGATCCGGAATCTAAAGCAAAAGGTGGTGAACTGGTTGCTTATGAAAAAGGTGTGTTTGGTGATGCGTTTGATGCTGCAGTTGAAGGTGCTCAAGCTGGTCAAGTGACTGCTCCAGTAAAAACAGACAGTGGTTATCACTTGATCGAAAAAGTGGCACCAGCTGTAAAAGTGGCTTCATTTGAACAAGAAAAAGCACGTCTACAAGCAGAAGTCGCTGCTTCGAAAAAAGCCAATGTTTTTTCTGACACTGTAAACAGCCTCAATGACATGGTCGTGAGCAGTGATGCCCTTGATGTCGTGGGTCAAGAAGTGAAAGGCGTAAAAGTACAATCATTGAATGGCTTAACATTAGCATCGCAACATCCAGTTTTAAGTGATGCAAACGTCAAAGTTAAATTGTTTAACGATGATGTTAAAAATGGTGAACGTAATGTTTCATCGAGCATTCAGTTGAAAAACGGTGATGTGGTTTGGGTGAAAGTGCGTAACTATCATGCTGCGGGTGTTCAAACTTTAGCTGAAGCGAAAGCGCATGTGAAAACTCAGCTGATTGAAAAGAAAGCGTCTGATGCTGCAAAAGCCCAAATTCAAGCGACATTAAAAGAGTTTGCTGCAAAACCTGCTGCTTCAGTTGCGAAAGGCAGTTTAAACTTTGAAAATGCGGGTACATTCACTCGTGCGGATGGTTTGTTAAAACGCGAAATTCAACGTGCTGCATTTAGTGTAAAAGCGCCGAAAGCAGGTCATTGGTCTGTTACTACGACTAATCTACCAAATGAATTGGTTGTGGTTGCTGTGACTGCAGTGAACAAACAATCTGATGCGGCATTAACGGGTGAGCAGTTAGATGAGTTAACAAAACTTTATCAACAGCTTCGTGGTCAACAAGAATTTGATGACTACACACGTTATCTAAAAGATCATGCCAAAATTAAATAATTTAGGCAGCTTTAAAAAAACCAGCTTTCGAGCTGGTTTTTTTATGTTTAAGTTTAATGCATCACACTTTAAGAAAAACTTTTAAAAACAAAGATTAAATAAAATTGACTATTTAAATAATTCTCTTAAATTGAGTTTGGGAAGGCAGTTTCCTAAAAAATATAATGATGTGATTTGAGGGTGCTATGCAAAAGATGAGAGATTTAAACAGTATTTTAAAAAATATTTTGGGACAAGTTGAAATAAAGCAGTTGCTGATTCAGGGGAAATCACAGCATCAGCATATTCCCTCAACACCAGAAGTGACAGGACTAAATGACCTTTTAACTGGCACGGCAGAGCCAAAAACATGGGTGATCATTTCGGTCGGTGAAACTTTTACACGGGTCAAAGTGGATAAACAAGGACATTGGCAGATTGAAAATCCACTTAAAGAGGGCGGAGTTGTCACAATTTATGCGGCAAATCATCATGGCTTACGCTCAGAGGCAATAATGATTGCTCCAATTGCAGAGCCAATTGTACTACCGAAGATGCCAGAAATTCTTGAAAAAGGTGAATACTTGATAGGTAAAGCTGAAGCAGGAAATACGGTAGTTGTGACCTATGGTGAGCAAGAGTTTATAACAGTTGCTGATGAAAATGGCGATTGGTCGATGCTCAATCCTTTAACGACCACAGGTGCAATAAGTGTTGTGGCAATTGATCAGGACGGTAATCGTTCTGAGGCGTTGCATACAGCGCAAATCATTTTACCGCAAGCTGTTACGATTTTAGAGTCTGGCGCGGTGATATCAGGTACTGCCGCACCAAATACGACAGTTGTGATTGAGTCGGATCAAGCGGTCTATCGTATTCAGGTCGATGAAAATGGTGATTGGTCAATAGAAAATCCAGTGGCAAATGGTGGCATGTTGATGATTGTTGTGGAAGATCAATTTGGTCAGCAATCTCCTGCGATTGGCTTGGCATTTCCATTTATTCAGACCCCGCCTGAAAATCCAAGCTATGTACTGCCAGCGCCAGAAGTGACGCTAAATAGTGAAAAACTCGAAGGTAATGTATTTCAACAGGCTAAAATCATTGTGACAGCCAATGGTCAAGAGTACGTGACGTATGCCAATGAAAGTGGTTTCTGGTCGATGGATAACCCGATTCAAAATGGCGGTTTTGCAACAATCGTGGCGGAAGACAGTCGTGGTGTTCAATCGCCTGAAATCTCAATAGCTAAACTGATACTTGCACAACCTGAATCATCAGCTGAACTTACAGAGATTTTACTGGTAAGTGATGAACTGAGTGATGAACAAACTGAAAACCAAAATGACAGTCAAATTGAGCCGATTCAATCTGTGATCAATCTAGATACGCTTTTACAGGATGCGAATGAAGTCCCAATTGTATTGCACACCGATGAACAGGATTTGATCGCATTGGGCAGCGACGTTTCAAATCCGCCCGCTATACTTCCTGCGCTTGAATATCCAAGCTTACTCATTGAAGCTCCACTGACACCGTCTGATTGGCTTGCTTAGAAATATGAACCAGCTTCCGAGCTGGTTTTTTTTGGTTTAAATTGACAGATATAATTTTTATTTAAAAGATTTGGCATATGAAATATTGACTCTAGCATCGTAGATTGGTGTTCTCAAAAAATAATATGAAAAAAATAACTCATCACAACAAAGGATTAAGCGGATGATATCTCTGTATATGCCTCAATGTAAACGTTTAAAGAACCCGTTATTGCGATGGATGGATCATTATTTTAAACACATGATACAGATGCTACTAACGATTTGCGTTGCCAGTAGTATTCAAGCTGCAGAACTGAACTTTCAAAAAGTTCTAGAGCAGGAAAGAGCTTGGGCGGGCTTGAGCAGTAAAAAAGTCAAAAATAATGAAATCGAGTGGACATATAGTGAAGGAGGAGATCCACGAAAACCGACGCTGTTATTGCTACATGGTTTGTCAGGCACGCGTGATAATTGGAACCGCGTTGCCCGTTATTTAACGCCCAATTATCATGTCATTATTCCAGATCTGCCAGCACATGGAGAAACTATTGTCACAGATCAATTTGATCTATCAATTCCAAATTTAACTGAAAAATTACGACGATTTATTGATGCTGCAAAGTTAGATCCAAATTTACATATCGCAGGGCATTCGATGGGTCGTGCAATTGCCATGCTCTATAGCGCTCAGTATCCCTTAGAAGTGAAATCTTTATTGTTGGTGGATTCGGCTGGTGTCTTTAAGTCGAGCAATACAGCGTATCTAAAAGATACGGCAAAGCTTGCAGAGCTAGTGGTCAGAAAAACCGGTGATTTTGATCGCGTGATGAAGATCGTGATGCAATCTCCGCCTTTTATTCCACAAGAATTAAAAATTGGGCAAGAAAAGTTGATGATAGTTCAGTCTAAACATACCAATAAAATGGTGGAACAACTGCAAAAAATGGCGACCTTGTATACGCCAGAGTCCTTTGCTTTGGCTGCACGAGGCATTGATGCACCTGTGTTTATTATCTGGGGGAAGCAAGATCAGATTATCAATGTTGAAGTGGCAGAAGAACTGAGAAGCTTATTTAAAAAAGCCAAAAAGCCTCTGATTTTAGACCATATTGGTCATATGCCTATCTTAGAAGCGGAGCAGTTAATGGCGTTGCCATATTTAAAGTTTCTTTCAACTGTTCAATGAATCAAATCGGTAAAGTGGGTGAAAAAAAAGCGAGAAATATCTCGCTTTTTTAAACTTAATTAGACACGTTGAGTCGATTTAAGTACGTACTTTAATTTCATAGCCCGTGTATTTACGAATATTGATCACACCGGTATCCAAAATCAGATACTGACCTTTAATCCCTTGTAATTTTCCTCGAATAATCGGTGTTTTGTCCAAATTATGCGATTTGATTTTTTCAGGATATTCGTCTACCGGGTAGATAAATTGGCGTGGCAACTCATCTTCTAGCAGTTCAACGGTTTCATTAAACTCTAAGTTTTGACTAAATTCTTCGCGAATGGTTTGAATTTTTGGTGCGAATTCTTCTACCAATTGGTCGCGAATTTCGATCAGGTTGATTGGTTCTGCTTCACCTTTGAGCAATTTACGCCAATCGGTTTTATCGGCCACATGCGTACCAAACATGACTTCAAGCTTACCAGATAAGCGACGTGAACCAACTTTCATAATCGGCAAAGCTTGCGTCGCACCTTGGTCCAGCCAACGTGTAGGCATTTGACCCAGACGGGTAATCCCCACTTTTAAGGCACTCGAATTGGCTAAATAGACAATATGCGGTTGAAAGCAAACTTCATGGGCAAAATCATCTTCACGACAAGTCCCAAGATGATAATGACAGGTTTCAGGTTTCATAATGCACATATCACAAGATGCCTTAGTCTTCATGCATTTGAAGCAATGACCTTGTGAATATGATTTAGGCGTTTTTGCGCCGCAAGAAATGCAGTAGATATTTCCAGTGGCTTCGATTTCAATTTCTTGGCCAAGGCTAAACGGTAGATCAACTTCTGAGCGATCTAGAATAAATTTATACTCAACATTTGCCTTGTGTGTATGTTGATCAGTTACACTAAGGTCTTTAAGACCTGCATGCATTTTATGGCAAATGCCTTGTAGTTCCATACGAATACTCACTTCATTATTAAGGATGCGGTCAATGGCTGAACAAAATGTCATCACTTCTATGCTAGACGATTTGTCAAAAGAGCAGCCAATTTCAACCGCAATCTGTATTGGTCAGGATCTTGAGCAATACAATCAATTTCATCCAATTCAATGGCAACATTTTAACGTAACTGAGTTTTTAAATCTGCCTTTTACCCAGCGTTTTGACCTTGGATTTGTGATTCTTGATACTGAAACCATGTTGAGTTTGGATCAGCAGCAGAAAACGCAGATGTTGGTAAAATTACGAGACCTATTCGCTAAACGCATCGTAGTGGTGAGTAAATTACACGATGAACAATTATTACGTGCTTTAGGCTTTACTCAGCTCATTGATAAAACCACGCATGAAAGTGATTTTGCTTTATGGCAGTTTAATATTTTGACTTATAAACACATTCCAGATTGGTTTAACTCTAAATTTTGGGCAAATCCTGAAAACTGGGATAAATTCCGTTGGTAACAAATACTTAGCCTGTGAAAAATTGCAAAAATTAACAAACATTTATGATGGAAATGTCTTTTTCCACGTATGCTGTAACTAAGTTTATCTAGGTTTTACTGGGAAAAATAAAATGACAAATTTAAATAATATTGTTGAAATTTTAGCAAAGCAGGCCCTTGGTGGTGCGAACAATCAAAATCAACAAGGTGGCTTGGGCGGTATTTTAGGTTCGGTGTTGGGGCAACTGGGTGCAAATGCAGGCGCTCAAAATACACAAACCAATGCTCAAAACCAAGCGGGTGGTTTGGCTGGAATTCTAGGCTCTGTGTTGGGCCAACTGGGCGGTGCAGCGCAGTCGCAGCAACGTAGTAGTGGTGGCAATGCTTCAACCATTTTAGTTGCAGTGTTACCTCTGGTGCTGGCTTGGATTCAAAAACAAGGTGGCCTACAAGGTGCTTTGGATAAATTACGTGGACAGGGCTTGAGCAGTCAGGTTGATGATTGGGTATCTACAGGCCCTGGCGATAATGCCGCTGTGAATAATCAACAAGTACAAAATTTATTTGATGATGCTGAAGTGGAGCAAGTTGCACAAGAAACACAAACTCAGAAACAAGATGTGTATAGTGCAATTTCAACAGTATTGCCGCAAATTATTGACTCATTGACGCCACAAGCTGGACAAACCAATCAGCAAGAAGCGAATGCTGATATTCAACAAGTGATGAATTTGGTCTCAGGTTTTCTTAAGCGTTAATCAAAATATCGCTTTAGGTATTTAATTGAATACAAGCCAGTGAACACTGGCTTTTTATGACTTGAAAAATGGTAACAATGTGTCGCTAAGATTGTCACTAGGATGGATTAAATAAACGGTTCGACACACTGATTTTTTTGCCAATATAGTGTGATTTTTTTTGACGAATCAAAATGATTTTTGACTGAAATTCTAACTCACCAAACTCTGGTTCAACTTGCACATAATGTAGTTGACCAAACTCATCACGCACACGCGCTTGAGCCGAAAAGCCGGGACGGGCATTTCCACTTGAAATGGTTGCTAGACGACCCAGTAGGTTAACGGTTTGTTTTTTATATTTGGGCGGTACAACCTGATCCAAACAATGAATCATAAATACCGTAAAGAATATGGCAATAATCAACGCAGGTAAAATAAGATAATAAGCGGGAACGAATTGACCTTCTTTAGCGTGAATACAGAACTGAAGTACATAGCCTGCAAAGCTAAAATTCATCAGTAGAAAGAACAAAATCAGAGTCTTGGAAAATTTGACATTCAATAATGCCAATTCTTGTATGCGCTGTGGGGCAATTCTTTTCAAAACTTGGCTAGGACTAATATTGATGTAATAGCCAATGGTTTCAACCATGCCCAATAACAGTACGGCCAATAAACTTAAATGAAAGGGTATTAAGTTATAGTCTGTTAAAAATGCGGACATGGTTGTATTCCAGTGTTTATTCTTCTGTGAGGTAGATTCCACCGTCAGAATGCACGTTAATGTTCACTTTTTCAAGGGCTTGACCTTGGCATGGGCCAGAAATACATTCCCCAGAGTCGACCATAAACAGTGCGCCGTGTGTTGAGCACTCAATAAACTCTTGGTCACGATCTAGAAACTGATTTTCAAGAAACTCAAGTTCCACGTGCAAGTGTGGGCAGTTATTTTGATAAGCGTAAAACATGCCATCACGTTGGGTGATAAAAATCGTTTCACCTTCAGGCGTTTCGAATGATCGTGCTTCACGTTCAGGCACATCATCCGTCATGCAAATTTTAAACATTAAGCACATTCCTTCTGAAATGATTGTAAAAGCTGAGCATAGTCTTCAACTGCTAGGCGTGGACCAAACTGAGCCACAACTTCACTTGAGATCAAGATGGCAAGTTCAGCAGCCGTTTGATAGTCATGACCTGCATTGAGTGCGTATAGGAAAGCACCAGCAAAAGCATCACCAGCACCATTGGTATCTACTGCGGTAACTTTACGACCTGGCACGGTAAATGTTGCGGCTTCATTATGAATTAAGGCACCTTTGGCACTTAATGTAATGACAATGTGTTTGCTTAGTGATTGCAATTTCGTAAGTGCAGCATCTAAATGATCTGTTTCTGTATACATCAGTGCTTCTTGTTCATTACAGAACAATAAGTCCACGCCATCATCGAGTAATTCATCTAGACCTTGACGTGCATATTGCACCATTGCTGGATCAGATAAGGTCAATGCAATTTGTACACCATTGGCTTTGGCGATTTGGCGTGCTTGTTTTACCGCAAGGCGTGCGCTGTCTGATGTTGAAAGATAACCTTCGATATATAACCATTTCGCAGTATTTAAGCTGCCAAAATCAATTTGGCTATCAGTCAATTCCGCAGTAATACCGAGGTAAGTATGCATCGTACGTTCAGAATCAGGGCTGACCAATACCATGCATGTGCCAGTTACACCTTCACTGATTGATTGAGTTGCAGTTTGGATGCCAGCGTCGTTTAAACCATTTAGGTAAATTTGACCTAAGTCATCATTGCCGACACGACAACCATAAAATGCAGTTCCGCCTAAAGCACTAAAAGCAACCGTTGTATTTGCTGCAGAACCACCAGAAGCTTGACCTTTATATTCTTGAGTGGCTTTTAGATTGTTATAAAGGGCTGCTTGAGTATCGCCATCTGTCAGTTGCATCGTACCTTTTTGCAGATTGTGTTGAATTAGGAATTCGTCAGAGACTTTAAATTCTTGGTCAATAAGTGCATTACCAATTGCAAAAAGGTCAACAGTTGCCATGTTGTATGTTCACATCAAAAAAATGAAAGTGCTAAGTTTACACGAATGCTCAGGATTGCTGTAGTTTGTTGAAAAAAATTCAATTAAAGGACAAGTGTGTATAAAAATCGGGCAAATCCATTATATTTTTACATTTTTTTTGAATTAGTTGCCGTTTTAATCAGCTTTGCTATTGTGCAAATCGAAAAATTTTACTTTTATAGAGCTATAGGGTGTTCAGACTGAATCAAGATGATTTGGTCATCATAAATAGATAACAGATTAAAAGTGTGAATATATGGAAATTACGATTCGTCCAGCAGAGCAACTTCCTGCTCAAATCGAAAATATTGCTGCTTTGGCGCAGCATGAAGGCTATACATTTATACACCGTTTAATTGAAGAATATCAAAGTGGTAAAAATCGTTTTGACCAAACGGGTGAGCAATTATTGCTTGCTTATGATGGCGATAAATTAATTGCTTGTGGCGGTTTAAATCAGCAATGGGGTGATACTGGTGTAGAAGAACGGATTGGACGAGTTCGCCGTTTCTATGTGCATCCGCAGTACCGTCAGCATGGCGTGGGTAAGCAGCTATTGGTGGAATTGGAAAAGGGTGCGAAAAAGCATTTTTCTGCACTGTGCTTAAATACAGAACTTAAAAATGCTGCAAAATTCTATCAAAAGCAGAATTATGTCTATGTTGAAAGTCATCCAAATTATAATTATTTCAAATATCTAGTTTAGTTTTAAATCCAAAAATAGACTCTAAATACTGTAAATGAAGCATCCGATATCGGGTGCTTTTTTTTCATTTAGTAATTCAAAAAAAGAGTGCTTTATTTTAAGCAAAGTTTTAAGCAAAAATTCATTTTAGTTATCGAAGATATAAGCATCAAAATAACTGCATAGAGTGATGCATATGCAAGTGTATGAGCTACAAGACTACGTTAAAAAGTCCCTGAGATTACCGCACTGTTTTGGTTGACCAAAATTTTTGCGACCATCTTTGGTGAAACCAGTGTTGATGCATTGTCCATGTCCTTAAATTTGGGCTATTTACTCAGTACCTTTATTTTCGCAGGCATATTTATAAGTCTGCTATATTTTCAAATACAGTCAAAAGCATATAAATCTTATTTATATTGGGCCACGATTATTGCCAGTATCACGGTCGGTACGACCTTAGCGGATTCTGTAGATCGTTCTTTAGGGATTGGCTACTTGGGTGGTAGTTTGCTATTTCTGAGTTTGGTGCTCATATCGCTTTTCAGCTGGTATCAGGTCGAAGGGGCAATTAATCCGAGTGTAGAGAATTTGCCGCGAACACAGATCTTTTATTGGTTGACGATTACATTTTCTCAAACGCTAGGTACAGCTTTGGGGGACTGGACTTCCGATAGTACAGGATTAGGCTATAGCGGTGGCATTTGGCTATTTTGTGGTTTAATTCTATTGATGGCGTTGTTGTACTTTTTTAGTCGGGTCTCAAAGACGATTTTATTTTGGGCTACTTTTGTTTTGACACGTCCATTGGGCGCAGTTGTCGGCGATTTTCTAGACAAGCCAATCAGTTCAGGTGGATTGGATCTAAGTCGCTTTATGGCTTCTTTTGTACTGTTGTTGGCGATTGTGATTTGTGTCTATTGGTCAATACGAAATGATAGGCAATCCATAAAACCAGTCTAAATGTTTTAGTGCGAAAACAAGTGATTTTTAAAATTAAAGTTCAAGTTGATTAAAACAGTTGGAAATGTCGTTTCGGTGAATCTAGTTGTGATTTTTTAAGGTATACTTTGCCTAATTTAAATGAATAGATTAGGAGCACACATGACTGTAGATGTCACTGAAACCATTTCTCAAACTGTACATCCCGCGTTTCAGTTGATTCGTCAACATCATGTTGAAGCTTTAGACATTTTAGTGTCTGAATATAAACACAAAGTGACTGGCGCGGTGCATTATCACTTAGCCACAAACCATGATGAAAATGTATTTTTAGTTGCCTTCCGTACGCAGCCGATGGATTCAAAAGGTGAGGCGCATATTCTTGAGCATACAGCACTGTGTGGTTCAGAAAAGTTCCCTGTACGTGACCCATTCTTTTTAATGATTCGCCGTTCACTCAATACGTTTATGAATGCGTTTACCGCAGCGGATTGGACGGCTTATCCATTTGCAACACAAAATAAAAAAGATTTCCAAAACTTGTTAGAAGTTTATATGGATGCTGCTTTTGCTGCGAATTTGAACCCGCTTGATTTTGCGCAAGAAGGGATTCGTATTGAGCTAGAAAATGGCGAAGCAGTATATAAAGGCGTGGTATTTAATGAAATGAAAGGTGCCATGAGTTCACCTTCAGATCAGTTGTATCACCAACTTGCCCATCATTTATTCCCAGAAACGACATATCATTACAACTCAGGTGGTGATCCTAAAGACATTCCTGACTTAAGCTATGAAGAGTTGGTCAGTTTCTACAAATCACATTATCACCCAAGTAATGCGGTGTTCATGACTTTTGGTAATGAGCCTGCTTATAACTTACAAGAACAGTTTGAAACGCTTGCTTTGTCAAAATTTGAAAAAGGTCAAACGCTGTATTCAAAACCTGAGCGTCGTTTAACTGCGCCTGTAACTGTAACTGAAACGTATGCAGTTGATGCTGAAGACCTCAAAGACAAAACCTATCATGTGCTTTCTTGGTTATTGCCTGAAGCAAGTAATATTAAATTACGTTTAGGTATGCGTTTGGTTGAGGGGGTATTGCTTGAAGATTCTGCTTCACCATTACGTCATTACTTAGAAACCTGTGGTTATGCACAGTCGACTGGTCCATTTATGGGCGTAGATGACTCAAACTATGAAATGACGTTCTACTGTGCAATTCAAGGTTCAAACCCTGAGCATGCAGAACAATTTAAAAATGGCGTGTTTAAAGTATTAGAAGACGTTGCGGCTAAGCCTGTTGATTCGGCTTTAGTTGAAGCGATTTTGCATCAGATTGAATTGCATCAGCGTGAAATTAATGGTGATGGTACACCATATGGCCTAAGCTTAATTCTGAATGGTTTAAGCAGTGCGATTCACCATTCAGACCCTGTGGATGTCTGGGATGTGGATACGGCCATTGAACAAGTGAAGGAAGAGTTGAAAGACCCAATGTGGTTATCCAACTTAATCAAAACTTACTTGCTTGATAATCAACATCGTGTGCAATTAACTTTGGTTCCAGATGCTGAAAAAAATGCTTTGGAAGCGGCAGCAGAAAAAGCACGTTTAAAAGAAATAGATGCGAACTTAACTGAAGCGCAAAAAGCAGAGATTATTGCGCAGACTGAAGCATTGAACATTCGTCAAGATACGCCGGATGATTTGAATCTCTTGCCTAAAGTAGGTTTAGAAGATGTTCCTGCGCAGTTACAGATTGTACAAGGTCAATTACGTGAAATTATCAGTAATGGATTAGATACGCCGTTAAATCTTTACCACGCAGGCACCAATGGTCTCTACTACCAACAAGTTTTGATTCAGATTCCTGATGAAGTGGTGCAATCGCCGTATTTCAACCTCTTGTCGATTTTGATGGGTGAAGTTGGTGCAGGTGAATACGACTACTTAGAGCTACAACAGTTGCAAACAGCTGTGAGTGGCGGTTTAGGTATGGGTGCGTCGCTGCGTTCAAAAGTGGACGACAAAGGTCAAATTAGTGCTTGGCTGACTCTAACCACTAAATCATTGGTGAATAATCTTGAAGCTATTCGCTTATTGAAATTGGCTTTTGAACAGCTACGTTTTGATGAGAAAAACCGTATCGTAGAGTTATTGCAACAACGTAAAGCACGTTGGCAGTCACGTGTTTCTGGCTCTGGTCATAGCTATGCAATGCAAATTGCAGGTCGTCAACATAGTGCATTGGCGTTACGTGATTATCATAATACAGGCCTAGGCGCGCTGAACTGGTTGTCAGAACTTGTCAGCAAAATTGAGCAAGACGACACGGCTTATAATGCCTTGATTGATGAGCTTAAGTTAATTCATAACCGTTTGCTTAAAGCACCAAAACAATTCTTGGTGGTGTGTGAAGAACATCATTCAGACCGATTGGTTGAGGAAGTTCAAACCATTTGGGATAAAGTGGCGATTGACGATAACCCACATGATTTAACTCAAGTGAATTTTGCAGATAGCAACAATGACGAAGCTTGGCTCATTCAAGCCAATGTTCAGTTCTGCGCTTCAGCATATCCTGCGGTGGAAGTGTCGCATCCTGATGCAGCACCTTTAATGATTTTGGCGGCTTATTTGCGTAATGGCTTCTTGCATAGCGCGATTCGTGAAAAAGGTGGTGCTTATGGTGGCGGAGCAAGCTATGACGGTAATGCATGTTCATTCCGTTTCTATAGCTACCGTGACCCACGTTTAGCTGAAACGTTTAAAGATTTTGACGCAAGTGTGCAGTGGCTACTGAATGCTGAACAACAACCGCATCAGCTAGAAGAAGCGATTTTGGGTCTAATTGCTAGCATGGATAAACCGGGGTCACCAGCGGGTGAAGCCATTACAGCTTGTTATGCTTTATTGCATAAACGCACGCCAGCTTTCCGTCAAATGTTACGTGAACGTCTGTTGAATGTGACTTTGGAAGATCTAAAACGTGTTGCTGTGGCGTATTTGGTTGAACAACAACCGACAAAAGCTGTGGTTGCACCGGTGGCTAAGCGAGATGCTTTGGTTGAGCTTGGTTTCGAAATAAAACAAGTGAATTAAAACAAAAAAGGGGTTTTTATGGCGTTCAAATCTCTTGAGCGTACGACATTGCAACTGAGCCTAATTGCGCTCAGTTCAATGTATGTCAATACTGTAAATGCACAAAATGCGGAAGTGGCTGTTAAACCAGCTACCGCTGAAGCATGTGTGGCACTTGAGTCAAATGCAGAGCGATTATCGTGTTATGACGCTTTGTTTAAAGTGCAACCTGCTGAAAAAGAAATGTTGGTCTCTGAGCGTCAAGCCGCACAAGAAATTAAGCCTGAACCGACAGAGAAGCTAACTTTCAAAGAAAAAGTCAGTCATGCGTTTACGGACCGTTTATTTGCTGTAGAAGCACCGAACCTCAATCCAAATCTTTCATTATTGGATAGTCGTTGGGAACTTTCTCCAGAGAGTAAATTGGGGACGTGGAATATTCGTGGCTATCAACCTGTGTATTTAATGCCGGGATATTGGACTTCGGATAAAAATGAACGTCCATCAAGCCCGAATGAAAACAACACGGTACAAGCCGATCAGGAACAAAACCTGAAATCGATGGAAGCCAAATTCCAATTGTCATTAAAAACCAAAGCTGTTGAAAACTTATTTGGTGATAATGGTGATATCTGGTTGGGCTATACCCAGTCTTCTCGTTGGCAAGTCTATAATGAAGACGAATCACGACCATTCCGTGAAACCAACTATGAGCCTGAAGCCAGTCTGGTTTTTCGTACCAACTATGAACTCTTGGGTTTGAACTGGCGTATGCTGGGCTTAACTTTTAACCATCAGTCTAATGGGCGTTCTGATCCTTTATCGCGGAGTTGGAATCGTGTCATGTTAAATCTTGGATTTGAACGTGACAATTTTGCACTGATGTTACGTCCTTGGTATCGTTTCGAAGAAGATACCAAAGATGATAACAACCCTGACATTACCGATTATGTGGGACGTGGGGATTTAACAGCGTTTTATCGTCATAAAGATCATGACTTTAGTTTGATGTTACGTCATTCATTGAAAGGTGGTGATGATTCACATGGTGCGGTGCAGTTCGATTGGACTTTCCCAATCAATGGTAAATTACGCGGCACAGTTCAATTGTTTGATGGCTATGGTGAAAGCCTGATTGACTATAACCATCGGGCAACCTATGTCGGTGTCGGTGTGTCATTAATGAATTGGTTTTAATGATTGCTCAATAATTAATTTACGGACGTAAAAGTAATTTCGCATTTTTAAGATGCTTTTAAGTCTAATCGACGGAGTCTTATATCTAGGGATTGAATAAAGGGATTAGCCTTCGGCTGGAGGTACTCTTACGAAACGTTGTTTCTCATTCGGCAAAATGAGAAGCAAAGCTTCGCAAGGAAACCATCTTGCGGTGCAATGCACCTCACCGACAAAACTCGCTCTCTAGCGTCTATTTACTTAAAGTATCGCAAAAACATTTTTGATTAGAAGTCATCCTGTCTCAAACACTTGCGGATGACCTTACCGCGTATCGTTCTTTCATTTGAATCAAATTACGCTACTGATGTTACTATGTAACATCAGTAAATAAAAAAACCATGCTATGGCGTGGTTTTTTTATAACTGTGAGACAATGTACAAATCAACCGATTTGGATCTCAGAAGGTGGGTGTTTTAACCGACTCTTCTTCGGTGTGGCAATCAGATAGGCCAGTGTTAAGGGGCCAAGTCGACCTGCGAACATTAATAACATCAGGGCGACTAAACTGGCGGGTTGTAAGTCACTGGTGATGCCACGAGATAGGCCAACGGTGCAGGCAGCGGATACTGCTTCAAAGAGTAAGTCTAAAAAGCGTTTATCAGGTTCGAGAAGCAATAGACTGAAAAAGCCAATGAAAATCAACGTTACTGTAATGAAAATTACCGCTAATGCTTTAAAGGTGGTTTTTTCTGAAACAGAGTGGTTAAACACACGCAGTTCATCTTCACGTCTTAAAAAACTGACCACACTGAGTACAACAATAATAAACGTCCCGACTTTGATGCCACCAGCTGTACTGAGAGAACCACCTCCAATAAACATCAGTAACATCGTGACGAGTGATGATGCATCGCTCATGCTTTCCATAGGTAAGCTGTTAAAACCCGAAGAGCGCGGAACCGTTGCATGGAACCACGCGTTGAGGGCTTGGTCACCAAATGACATCGTAGCTAAGGTAGCAGCATTATTGGCTTCTAATAACCAAATGGTGATGAAGGCAAAGACATTTAAACCCGCAATAGTCGATAAAATCAGCTTGCTATTGGTACTGAGTTTTTTCCAACTTTTATTGCGCTTAATGTCCATCAGTACCAAAAAGCCGATACCCCCAATAATGTAAAGCATACTGATGGTAAACGTAATGAAATAACGGTCAGCGAAGCTCATTAAACTATTGGGAAATAATGAAAATCCACCATTATTAAATGCTGAAACACTATAAAAGGCAGCATAAAACAGGGCCTGGTTAAAATTGTATTCTTGCATCCAAGCGATGGTCAAAATAACCGTTCCCACCATTTCAAAAAATAGCGAATAAAGCAGTACGCCTTTAATAGTCATGGTCACTTTGGCAAGACTGGTTTGTCCAATGGTTTCTTGAGCCATAATCTGTTGTTTTAGCCCAATTTTAGGGGACAAACTCATAGCGGCCAATATCGCAAAGGTCATAAAACCGAGACCACCGCATTGTAGTAAACCCATAATCACGACTTTACCAAACACCGTATAGGCTTCGCCGACATTTACAACTGAAAGTCCTGTAATGGTTACGGCAGAGGTCGCTGTAAAGAGGGCATTGATCCAACTTAAATCGCCATGATGTGAATATGGGAGCTTTAACAGCAAGGTGCCAATGATAATGAGCCCAAGAAAACCCAATGCCAAAATACTGGGTGGGCTAAGATTAATGGTATTACGCTGTTTATTGTGCAGTTTCATGTTTTTCTACTGTCATCTTGCGCGATTGTGTGCAAATAGACACGACGCTGATTACAAAGTTGCTTTAAAGTGTTTAGCCAGTCGACGTAAATGTTCGAGTAAACCTTCAACCACTAAAATATCGCCTGTTTGTAAAATCAGGTTCGGATCTAAACTATATTGAAGCTGGGTGCCACGTTTATGCAAAATCGCCTTCACTTCAGGGACATGACCCATTATTTGATTTAGACGCGTGCCTTGTTGTGATTCTTTAATTTCAACTTTCACCAAATAATGATCATCTTCGAGCACCATGTAGCGACTCACCATCGGATAACTCAGTGACTGGGCAACACGGACGCCCATATCTTCTTCAGGATGGATGATTTTGCTGATGCCTAAATGGGTTAAAATCATGTGATGCGCTTTGGACTTGGCTTTGGCCCAAATTTTGTTGATCCCCATGTTTTTAAGATGGAGCACACATAAGATGCTGGCTTCAATATCTTCACCAATTGCGACTACGACGGCTTCACAATTTTGAATATTGAGTTCATGTAAAACGTGCTCATCTGTTGCGTCAGCAATCACTGCATGGGTCAGTTGGTCCGAAATACTTTCAACAAACTTTTTGTTGCTATCGATTCCAATGACATCGTGTTTTAAACCCATGAGTTCAGTGGCTACAGTTGCGCCAAAACTTCCTAAGCCAATCACAGCGAATTGAGCCATGCCGTATTCCTAAATTATTCTAAAGTTATTGAATATGTTGATGTTAGCTTGTTCAGCCTGGAGCGGCTATGGAAATTTACATAATCCATCTAAACCGAAAAGCTCTAATTTTTAATTTCTTCAGCATTTTGATAGGCATAAAGTTCAACAATATTGGGGCAATTATCCATAACTTGTTGGTATTTAAAAATTTCATAGCCTAATTTATTTTTTAGAATGTATTGAAATTGATGCTGATCTTCTTTAATGACATTTAAGGTGGCTTTACGAACGAGCTCAGAATTGTTCTTTAAACGGTTTAAGCCATCGCATGAAAATTCACGGATGATGGCTTGAACAGGTTCGGGAGCGGTTTGATCACTTAGCTCATCAAAGCGAATATATACAATGTAATTTGGATATTGATTCAACATTTCAGCTTGCGCGGTATAGCCGTAAATATTTTCTAGATTTTGCGTACGGGACTGATTTGGAATTTGTTTCATACTTTGACGAATCTTATCTTCCTCTTGCTTAAGTTGATAAGCCGGATATGCATAAAAATATCCACCTAAACCTACAATAGCGATCATAAATAAGGCATAAAAATTCAATTTTAAATATCCATTTTGTTTTATTTTCAATGGATTATAGGGTATGGTTAAATTAACAACAATGACAGCGTTGATGAATTAATTTGATGAATTTATTTATTTTGATTCAGGAAATAGTTGATGCAAATAAAAAAGCTGGAACCTAGATCCCAGCTTTCATATAGAAATTTTACTTATTTCAAGAAACGTTGATAACCGAGGTTATTGGTAATCTCAACATATGGATAGGTAATATTTTCCAATGTTTCAATCAAACCATCTGGGTTTTGTTTCGCATCCGTTGCTTCCATACCCACCAATACACGACCTTCCGCAGCACCGTGGTTACGGTAGTGGAATAGGGTGATGTTATGCGTTGGGCCTAGACGTTCTAAGAAAGTCAGTAATGCGCCTGGACGTTCAGGGAATTCCACGCGGAATAGGCGTTCATTCTCGATATCGGCATGACCGCCAATTAAATAACGGATATGCAGTTTAGCCACTTCATCATCAGAAAGATCGTCTACATCGTATTGGAATTTTAAGGTTTCAAAAATTTCCTGACGTTCTTTTTCGCCATTTTTGAGACTAATACCCACAAACACTTGAGCGGCACTTGAGTAGCTTGCGCGGTAGTTAAACTCAGTGATGTTACGGCCTTGTAGTGCGCGGCAGAATTGGAGGAATGAACCTTTTTCTTCTGGAATGGTCACAGCAAAGATCGCTTCTTTACGTTCACCCAGTTCAGTACGTTCTGCAATGTAGCGCAGACGGTCAAAGTTCATATTAGCGCCGCATACAATCGACACCATATTTTTATTTTCTAGACCATGCTCTGCAACATACTTCTTAATACCTGCAAGCGCCATTGCACCTGACGGTTCTACAATGCTGCGGCATTCATCAAAGGTATCTTTAATCGCTGCACAGATTTCATCGGTATTTACCAGTACAACTTCACGCTCAACAATTGGGCCTGAGTTATCTGATTTTTGTAGCTGAATCACTTCAAATGGTTTTTCACCAATTTGTGCAACTGCTGTACCGTCGGCAAATAAACCTACAGATGGAAGAATGACACGTTCATTGGCTTCAAAGGCTGCTTTTAAACATGCAGATTCGTCATATTCAACTGGAATAACTTTAACATGCGGTGCTACATCACCTAAATAAGCAGCTACACCGGCAATGAGACCGCCACCGCCCACAGCAACAAATACATAGTCTACATCACGCCATTGACGCAAAATTTCGTTGGCAATGGTTCCTTGACCGGCCATAACGAGTTCGTCGTCATAAGGTGGAATAAAGGTCATACCTTCATCTTTTGCACATTGGATTGCGTATTTATTGGCTACGTCAAAAGAATCGCCATGCAGAACCACTTCACCGCCTAAGCGTTTAACCGCTTGTACTTTAATGTCTGGTGTGGTTTTAGGCATAACAATAATGGCGCGAATACCTAACTTTTTACCAGATAACGCCACGCCTTGAGCATGGTTACCTGCAGAAGCAGTAATAACGCCACGTTCCAACTGAGATTTCGGTAATTGACTAATACGGTTGTAGGCACCGCGTAGTTTGAAAGAAAAGACAGGTTGTAAATCTTCGCGTTTAAAGCGAATGTTATTGTTTAGTTTTTCACTAATTCGTGGCGCTGCTTCGAGTGGGGTTTCGATTGCAACGTCATAGACCGTTGCCTGTAATATTTGTCGAACCAAACGAGACAGCATGTTAATTTTCCATCTAACAGTTTAAAATAGGGGTTTATTGTAACAAACCCCTGTACATTTGGGCTGAAAAATCAGCGTCTAATGTCAAAAAATAGTTGAGCCAAGTTATGAGTCTGTATGCAACCCAAGATGAAAAGAAACAAGCTGCCGCAAAAGCTGCGTTAAAGCATTTGCCAAAGGGCGGTATTTTGGGTGTTGGTACAGGAAGTACTGTGAACTTCCTCATCGAATTATTGCCAGAGCTTCAACTCGAAGCTGCGGTTGCCAGTTCTGAAGCAACTGCACAACGTTTGAAAAAATTAGGCATTGAAGTGGTTGATATGAACCATGTTGGTGGTTTAGATGCCTATGTGGATGGCGCAGATGAAATCGACCGTCATATGCACATGATTAAAGGCGGCGGCGCTGCGTTGACTCGAGAAAAAATCGTGGCGTCTATTGCGAAAAAATTCGTTTGTATCGTAGATGATTCTAAATGGGTTGATCAGTTGGCACGTGAATTTCCGCTTCCTGTAGAAGTGATTCCAATGGCACGTTCTGCTGTGGCACGTAAAATCGTTTCTTTGGGCGGTGACCCAGTTTACCGTGAAGGTGTGGTAACGGATAACGGAAATGTAATTTTAGATGTTCATAACCTCAATATCTTAAATGCGTTGGAACTTGAAAAAACTTTAAACAATATTCCCGGTGTGGTGTGTAACGGTATCTTTGCTTTGAACAAAGCAGATATTGCTGTTGTTGCGACCGATAACGGTATTGAAGAGCGTACAGCGGTTTAATCTATAGAAAATTTAAATGTAAATAGAGTTTCGATTTATATTTAAATTTCTAATGGAAGTTCCCTCTCCTTTGAGGAGAGGGTTAGGGAGAGGTCAATTTAAATGTCCCCCTCATCCTAACCTTCTCCCAGAGGGAGAAGGAACCCTCAATATACTTTTGAAAACTGCTTAAAGTTAAATTTTATGCATTATTAATAAGCTTTTAAAAAGAATAAATGACTCCCAACCTCCCTGAAATTCAAATCACCCGAAAATTACGTGCCACACGCTTAAGATTGCGAGTAGAACCAACTCAAATTAAATTAACAGTGCCGCAATTTTGTACACAGCGCCAAGTTCAAGATTTTCTGAAACAAGCAGAACAATGGATGATTGAGACATGGCAGAAGCAGCAGGAAAAAACAGGGCAGATTGATAAAACGCTTCCAGCTGAATTAAAACTATTCAATTTAGAACAGCCTTTAAAGGTTATTTATAAAACGCAAAAAAACTCATTTATCTTGGATGAAGAAAAGCATCAGCTTTTCATCAGTGATCGGCAGCCTGAGCAATATTTAAAAAGCTTTGTGATTGCTTATGCCAAAGAGTATTTACCAATTTATTTAAAGCAAGTGAGCAGTGAAACAGGCTTAAAATATGGTGAGTGCTCGATTCGTCAGCCCAAAACTCGCTGGGGTAGTTGCTCTGCAAAGCATGACATTATGCTGAATAGCGGCTTGGTGTTGCTCCCATTAGAAATTACGCGTTATGTGGCTGTACACGAGTTAGCGCATACTCAGCATTTTGACCATAGCCCAAACTTTTGGGCTGAAGTCCAAAAGCATGATTCAAACTATAAAGATCATCGGAAAACTTTAAAAAGTGGTGTGATGCCGTGGTGGTGGTGCTAGTATATTTTTCATAAAACCTAAACTGATTGGGTGTATAGTTATGAAAAATAGAAAAATTCTGGGATTAATTTTACTTGCATATTCAGCACCAATTTTTGCAAATAGTTTTCAAGATCGGGATAGCTGGCAAAAAAAAACCGAAGTAATGATGGTTGATGATATTGATCTTAAAACAGATGAGCTGATTGAGCAGGGCTATGTTCCTGTGATGAGTGAAACATTTAAAAGTGTATCTACAAATAGGGGCTACAGCGATAGCATGTGGGACCTGAAAAATAAAGGAAATCAATTGGGGGCACAAATCGTTATTTTCACTAATACGCCTGTAGAGAGTGGAAATTATTATAGGTATAGAAATTCAAAGCCAGATTCATATCCGTTTTTAGTTGGTGATAAGTTGACAAAAATAACTAATCATGCGAAAAGGTTTTTTTAGTTAACAGATGTTCACACATGCCTCGGATTGTTTCTGTACCACTTAGTTTAGAACAGCGAGAACGACTCATTTTTCTGGCCAAAC
>NZ_VPCH01000036.1:0-41851 GCF_013418285.1 Acinetobacter sp. YH12152 | reverse complement strand
AATAATTCAAGTGAATTTGTTTGAAAGAAGAACTTTAAAAGCTTTATTTTCACCCGATAAAATACCCATAAAACAAGAGGAAGCTCAAATGAGCTTCCTCTTGTGAAAAATTGTGGGACAGCAGTGGGCCGTGGCCTGCTTTTTTGTATTTAATAGTTTGAAAAGTTCTTATATGGCATACCTATATCAGGCGCAATAAAAAAGGCAAAGTAAAAACTTTGCCTTTTGCACTTGAGATCAGAAGATCTTAGTGGTGGTGACCGCCTGCACCGTGTACGTGACCGTGTTCAAGTTCTTCAGCAGAAGCCTCACGGATTTCAACGATTTCAACTTCGAAAGTTAAATCTTGACCAGCAAGTGGAAAGTTCGCATCAACAACAACGTTGTCGCCTTCAACCGCTTTAACTGTCACGATTTGTACGCCGTCATCAGTTTGAGCTTGGAATTGCATACCTGGTTGGATGTTATCCACGCCTTGGAACATTTGAGCAGGAACTTCTTGAACGAGATCAGGGTTGTATTCGCCATAACCTTCGGCAGCAGGTACAGTTACAGTGAATTTTTCACCAACTGTTTTGCCTAAAAGAGCTTTTTCAAGACCTGGAATGATGTTACCAGCGCCGTGCAAATATGCTAGTGGCTCACCTTGAGATTGGTCGAGAGTTTCACCCTCTGCATTAGTCAATGTGTAGTGGAAAGAAACCACAGAGTTATTTGCAATAGCAGTCATGTTATTGATCCATTCAATTTTTTAAGGGTTACATCATAAAGTGAAATTGCACTTTTGTAGACTAAATTTATCAAAAAATGCAATTTTTAAATGTTTATGATGATTTTTTCATTAATCGGGGCAAATCTGTAAATTTCAATGCAATTTAATTTTAGGCGCAATTTTTCGTGTAACAAAATCTTTAGCCGTTAATAGTCCTGCATGTGCGTAGCCGTAAATTGTGGCTTGATGCATTCGATAAAGTGAAACGTACATTGATTTGGCAACAAAGCCTTGAACATTGACCTGACCTAAAAGTTCACCAACCGCTTTATGCTTGCTTAATGAGACTAGGGAGCCTTTGTCTGAAAATACGAACATTGGGAGTTGTTGACCACGGATACGCGCCTTTAAACAATCCACGAGAAATGACGCTTGTTGGCTGGCCACTTGAGCGCGTGGGCCGAGGACAGGCTCATCTGCACGCGGTTGGCAATGTGCACAATCACCAAAGGCGAAAATATCTGGGTGTGCCTTAGTTTGTAGTGTTGCATATACACTTAAACGCCCCATGCGGTCTTTTTCAAAGCCTTCAAGTTTAGAAATTACTTCTGGTGTTTTAATGCCTGCCGCCCAAACTTTTAGTTCGGCTTTAATTTTGCTTCCATCATTAAAATAAACATGTTCAGCATCGACTTTTTCCACACGTTTAGAGGTTAAGACCTCAATTTTCATGCGTTGTAATTGCTGCTGTGCATGCTCGGCCATTTTTTCAGGGAGTGCAGGCAGAATCCGATCAGCACCTTCAATCAAATTGATCTGTACGCTTTGAGGATGAATTTTATTTAAACCATATTTATAAAAATTATGTTTGGCTTCAACTAATTCTGCTGAAAGTTCAACCCCCGTAGCACCTGCGCCAATTATGGCAATTTTCAACTCACGTGCTGTATTGCTATTTTGGGCATCCAAATATAACTGTAAGAGATCTTGTTGGAAGATTTCAGCTTGTTGCAGGCTGTCCAAATAGTGGCAATGTTCATACACGCCCGGCGTGTTGAAATCGTTGGAAACTGAGCCTAAAGCAAGAACAAGGGTGTCATAACTCAGTTGCAGTTGTTCTTGAGTGGATTCATATTTACCTTGTTGGACTTTGCTGAGCTGAATGGTTTTTTCAGCAGGCTGAACATTTTCAAACTTAGCCAAGACAAATTCATAATGATGCTTCGCAGCATGTGCATAGTAGTTAATTTCTTCTTCACTAACCGACATCGTCCCTGCGGCAATTTCATGTAAAAGGGGTTTCCAGACATGCATGAGTTTCATATCTACGAGGGTAATGCGCGCTTTCTTTTTTTTACCGAGTAAATCACCGAGTTGGGTGACCAGTTCTAAACCACCGGCACCACCACCGACAATGACAATATGGTGTAACTTGGAGTCATCAGCGTTATTCATTGAATTACCTATTTTATTATTGTTGAAAAAAAGAAGATGGCACGAGTATGCCATCTTCTTTTTTGCACGAATAACGAATTGTCTTACAAGTTACATAATCACATCATTGACCTAAAGGGTAGGTTTTAACTTCTGCTGAATCCGTATTAAAGATGCTAAAAAGACCTTTGATCCACATCATGAAACGCTCAAAAATATTGGCTTCTTCAATTTGCACGTCATCTTCAATATCAAAGGTATTAATCAATTGGTTATTTTGATAAACCGTAACGGTGGCTAATTTCATCACTTCAGCCAAAGGCGCAGTGAGTTCTTTTTCATTTACTTCAACACTCAGTTTAGTCTGTGTTTCATGAAGTGGTTCAATGGCTTGAATTTGGCCATTGCCTGTATTTAAAAGAATACGTTGCTGTGTAGGGTCAAAAGCTTTTAAATCGATGGCATAAGCTTGATCATAAAGTGAAGTAGTAATCAGCTTAGGTTGTTGAGTTTCTACCTTAAACATTTTCAAGGTTGATTTAACCACAGGTAATTCTGCAATTAATTGCTTATCTTTGATTGCAACTTCATTACGTGTATAGGTATAAGCCAAGTTCATGAGGTTGTGTGCTACTTCTGCACGTTTTAATCCACTTTTTGCCCCTAATACTACAACAATCAAACGACGTTCTGGCGCGTCAGGATTCGCGATCAAACGGTTGGCTGTTAAAGCTAAGTTATAACCTGCAGCTTTAGTAAAACCTGTTTTTAAGCCATCAACGGTGGGATCTTGTTTTAATAAGATATTGGTTGCACGGTGGAAGCGTTGGTTATAACTAAAACTTTGTTGTTTTGAATAATACAAATAGTCAGGTGTGTCAGTCACCAGTGCTTGCCCTAAACGTGCAAGGTCAGCCGCCGATGAATAATGTTCTGGCATGGTAATACCGGCTGGATTTTGAAAATTGGTGTCATTCATGCCCAAAGCTTTAGCTTCTTTGTTCATGCGTTCAATAAATTTTGGAATATCACCAGAAATGCGTTCAGCTAAAGTCACTGCGGCATCATTGGCTGACATGACCACAAGACCTGCTAAAAGCTGATCAACTGAAATTTGTTCACCTGCTTTGAGATACATTTGTGATTCATCCCATTGAACCACTTGTACGACTGGGGTTGCGGTTAAGATTTCATTTTTCTTTAAATGACCTGCTTTAATTTCCTTTAAAGCAATATAAGCCACCATCATTTTGGTAAGTGAAGCAGGGGCACGCTGAACATGGCTATTATGTTCTGCAATCACCTGACCCGACTGAGGGTCTAAAATGGTCCAAGCTTCAGCTTCAACGGTTTCAGGGACAATATTTAAAAGGGCAGCATTTGCTATCGTGGAGCATAGAAAACTAAGCAGCGCGATGAGGTAAATCATGTGTTTCAATGAGGTTCCTTAACCAACCATTCCGTTGGTGGTAAAACGAAAAAATTTTTAGGCATGCTATGCCTTTTTTTTTCTGCTGACTAGTCATTATTGTAGACAATTGCGACAGTTCCGCATTCAGTTGTAAAAAATGTTAATCTAATTGATAAGTTATCTTTTATTTATTTTATATCGCCCATTATGTTGCATTATCAAATCGAATTTGACGATTATCGTCAGCATCTAGTCCATGTCACTGCACGTTTCTTGGCAAATCCTACACAGGTGCTTTCGTTGCCTACTTGGATTCCCGGAAGTTACTTAATCCGTGAATTTTCGAAGCATATCGAAGCCGTTCGAGCATATGATGAAGATGGGCGTTTGTTACAAATTGAGAAATTTGAAAAAAATAAATGGCGTTTATTCAATACAGATCATGAGTTGATCACGGTTGAATATGATGTATATGCCTTCGATTTATCGGTCCGTGGTGCTTATGTCGATCAAAGCCGTTTATATGTCAATCCAGCTTGCGCATGTTTAGGTTTAGTTGACCAAGAAGATACAGCCATTGAGGTTGAAGTTTTCTTGCCACCCGAGTTAAAGCATTTCCAACTTGCGACTGGATTAAAGTCAAAAAGTTTAGTGAAAGGTCGTTATACCTTATATGCAGATAACTATGCTCAGTTAATTGATGCACCGTTTGAACTGGCGGAACAAACCCGTTTTAGTTTTGAAGCCAACGGCATTCCGCATGAGTTTGTGGTGTCGGGCAAACATGCTATGAACGCGCAGCGTATGCAGCAAGACATCGAAAAAATTTGTTCGACTGAAATTTCAATGTTTGGTTCGGCGCCATTTAAAGACTATACCTTTATGACCATGGCAACGGCCAATAGCTATGGTGGTTTAGAGCATCCAAACAGTACGAGTTTAATTAGCCCACGTGATGATTTGCCAAAAGCCAATGAACCTGTAGAACCATCGGCAGATTATCAACGTTTCTTAGGGTTATGCAGCCATGAATATTTCCACTCATGGTTGGTAAAATTTATCCGTCCAGAAAACTTTGTGAATTATGACCTCAACAAAGAAGGCTATACCTCTTTGCTTTGGATTTTTGAAGGTTTTACATCGTATTATGATGATTTGATCTTGCTGCGTAGCGGTGTGATCAATCAGGATTCTTATATCAAGCTTTTAAAAGCACAAATAGATCGCTATTTGCAAAATCCGGGTCGTGAGATTCAAACTGTGGCTGAATCAAGCTTTGATGCATGGGTGAAATTCTACCGTCAGGATGAAAACTCAAATAACGCAGGTACAAGTTACTACAACAAAGGTTGCCTCGTTGCATTGTGTTTAGATCTAGGCTTACGCCTGCGCGGTTCTAGCCTTGATGCCTTAATGCGTAAGCTATATGAAAATGCGCAAAATGGCATTCAAGTCAATGAACGGACTATTTTCAATTTATGTAATGAATTAACAGGTGATGATTGGTTAGAACAAATCAATCACTTGATTAATACTACAGATGAATTGCCGTTAGATCAGTTGTTCCCTGAGTTTGGCTTAAGCTATACACTCAAAAATGACAAATCATTGCCATTTGGTTTAAAACTGGCTGATAAGCCTGAAGGTGTGTTGGTTCAGTCTGCTCGCCGTGACGGTGCGGCGGCAAAAACTGGCTTGTCTGCAAATGATGTGATTATTGCAATTGATGGTCTAAAAGCGACAGTTAAATTGGCAGAAAAATATGCCAAGCAAGATGGAACTTATACCGTACTGGCATTCCGCCGTGATGAGTTGATGAGCTTTGAAGTAGAAGCGGCAGGTTCAGAATTGACGGAAGTTGAACTTAAAGTTGAAGATCAGGCTAAAGCTGAGAAGTGGTTAAAAGCTTAATTTGATAAGTATTTAATTTTCATGTAAAACCCATACTTAGGTATGGGTTTTTTATTAGTAAAAGATGAATCAAAAAAGTTTAAATTGGGGTATTGCTATTACAGGCATTTGGTTGACTGTAATTATTATTGTTTGGTTTTTTGGAGGTTTAGAATCTCCATCATCTTTAAATGAATTAGGAGATGCTCTTGCAGGCATTTTTGCGCCAATTGCATTCTTTTGGCTGATTATGGGTATATACAACAAGGTAAACAGTTGGATCAAAATACCAAAGCTTTGGAACAGCAAGAAAGAGCGCTTCAATTGCAAATTGATGAGATGAAGGAGAGCGTTAAACAGCAAGGGTATCTTGCTCAGCTACAGTCAGAACAATTGAGAATGAATCATAATTCATGCCAACCTTACTTAGAATTATGCACTCCAAAATTAGAAATTGTTGATATTAGAGATCTATTAACTAATAAGCCTGAAAAGTTATGCTCATTAATTTTTAGTGTTTATTCGAGAATTAATGAATCAAGAATTGTTTTATTAATGACTTTGGATGACACAATTTATCAGCGTGAAATGAAAATATTAGTTGATGAGTCTATTGAATTTAAATTAAGGCTAGATTGTTTGAATGACACTTATACTAATGATTTTTTATCAGCAAAAATCAATGATTTGGATTTTAAATTTAAGATGAGATTTCAGAATATTTACGGATTAGAAACTGAAAATATTTATTCATATAGAATATTAAGACATGAAACAGGTGAGGTTCAAGTATTAAAGCCATCACTGAGAGATTCGTTAGTAGCAAGTAAAGTTGTATAAATTATGCTTCAAAGATACATATTTATTGAAAAAAAAGCTCACTGGCGTAAGCTTTTTTTCAAACTGATTTTTAAGAAATAATATCAACGCCCATTACGACCGCGGCCACGTGGAGCTTTGGTATTCGGACGAGTTGTACCATTGGTACGGCGTTTAGGTTTTTCGCTCTCATCCATTTGCCAGATACGTTTTGTACCAGACTTTTTCACTGAGCCATCTTTATTCTTACGAACCATTGGCTTACCACCTGTACCGCCTGGTTTTTTCACATAAGAGCGTGAACGGTAAGGTTCTTCAGCAGGTACATTTTGAAAGTCAGGGTAAAGTAAAGGTTCAATTTCTTTGGTTTCACCTGGCTCTAAAGCCAATTGAACTAAATCAATTGCACCAATACGTGTACGAATTAAACGTAAAGTTGGGAAACCCACTGCTGAAGTCATACGACGAACTTGGCGGTTACGGCCTTCACAAATTTGGATTTCAACCCAAGAGGTTGGAATGTTTGCACGGAAACGTACAGGAGGATCACGTTCCCATAACCATTCTGGTTGTTGTACTTTGAGGGCTTTGGCTGGCAAAGTCATACCATCTTTCAGCTCAACGCCTTTACGTAATTGCTCAAGTGCTTCTTCTGTGATCTCACCATCGACTTGTACTAAGTAGGTTTTGAACTTTTTATTTTCAGGGTTGGTAATGTACTGATTTAAACCACCATGATCAGTTAAAAATACCAAACCTTCAGAGTCCATATCTAAACGACCTGCAATACGTAGACTAGGATCGTCCACGAAGTCAGATATGGTCATATGCGCTTCGTCTTTACGGAATTGGGAGAGCACGTCATATGGCTTGTTTAAGATGACGATTTTCATAGGAAATAACTTCTATTAATTACAATAATTCAAATTGGTTAAGATTTATTCAATAGGGAAATGCAGCTATTTCCCATCTAAATCTCAAAAAAGGTAGATTTGCTTTAGAGTATTATGCGTGAAGCGCAATTAAAAGTCTTATCAAACAGCAATTATTTTTTCACTCGCTTCTCAGGGAGGATCATAAAAATGGGTTATCAGAAGATCGTCGTTCCAGTGGATGGGACAAAAATTACAGTAAATTCAGACTTATCATTCAATGTTCCCAATAATCCAATTATTCCGTTTATTGAAGGCGATGGTATAGGTGTTGATATCACGCCCGTGATGAAAACCGTGGTGAATGCCGCAGTACAAAAAGCTTATGGTGGAAAACGTGCCATAGAATGGATGGAAGTCTATTGTGGTGAAAAAGCCAATAAAATTTATGGCACCTATATGCCCGAAGAAACCTTTGAGGCTTTACGCGAATTTGTGGTTTCAATTAAAGGGCCGTTAACGACGCCTGTCGGTGGTGGCATTCGTTCGCTAAATGTTGCACTACGTCAAGAATTAGATCTCTACGTCTGTGTGCGCCCAGTACGTTGGTTTAAGGGCGTTCCTTCACCTGTTCAGCATCCTGAACGTACAGACATGGTGATCTTCCGAGAGAACTCAGAAGATATTTACGCAGGGATCGAATGGAAAGCAGATTCGCCTGAAGCCAAGAAAATGATCAAATTTCTTAAAGAGGAAATGGGTGTCACTAAGATTCGCTTTGAGGAAAATTGCGGTATCGGGATTAAGCCTGTATCTAAAGAAGGTTCTCAGCGTTTGGTACGTAAAGCTATTCAATTCGCCATTGATAATGATAAGCCGAATGTCACTTTGGTGCACAAAGGTAATATCATGAAATATACCGAAGGGGCGTTTAAAGAGTGGGGTTATGAAGTCGCACTTGAGCGCTTTGGTGGTGAATTGCTAGATGGTGGTCCTTGGGTCAAAATAAAAAATCCAAAAACGGGCAAAGAAATCGTGATTAAAGATGCGATCGCGGACGCTTTTTTACAGCAGATTCTCATGCGTCCGACCGATTATTCAGTCATTGCTACCCTAAATTTAAACGGTGACTATATTTCAGATGCTTTGGCGGCTGAAGTTGGCGGCATTGGTATTGCACCGGGTGCCAATATTGGTGGCGCGGTACAAGTTTATGAAGCGACACATGGCACTGCACCTAAATATGCGGGTCAAGACAAAGTAAACCCTGGGTCTATTATTCTGTCTGCAGAAATGATGCTGCGAAATATGGGCTGGACTGAAGCGGCAGATCTAATTATTAAAGGGATCGCAGGTGCCATTGAAGCCAAAACGGTGACCTATGATTTTGAACGACTCATGCAAGGTGCAAAACTATTACGTTGTTCGGAGTTTGGACAAGCCATCATTGAGCATATGGACTGAGTTTATTTGCCAATCTAAGTGTAAAAAATGCTAGGTGAAAAAAGGACTGAATGATTCAGTCCTTTTTTATGGGAATTAATTAAACACACAGAAAAAGGGTTACTCAAGGCCATTTAAAAATACGAGATAAAAAGATGACTTCACGCAATCAATCAGATGGTTTGGCATGCTTGTCATGTTACCAAAAGTTTAAAACCACACTATTCGAGTGAACTTAGGTAATGCAGAAAATAGAGGGGGATTGATTTCAAATTAATTATTCTCCAGAAATTTTACAATGACGTAATTCGAAACATTTATCGGCTTGGTTCCTTGAAAATTAGCGGTACATTGGTTGTTGTCCTTTAGTAGAAGTACACCTAGCAGCAGTACATTGCGATATTTGTGATGAAAAAGGAGAAATGAAATGTCTCGTAAACAGCATCAACAAAACCAACAATCTGATCAACAACAGCAGCAAAATGATCAGCAACAGCAACAGCAACAGCAACAGCAACAAGACCAGAAGAAACAGAAACAACAGCCACATCAACGAAATCAGCGTCAACAACATCATTAATAGGCTAAAGACTTTGTGGGTCAAAGTTCATTTGGTCAAACGATTTTCTAATTGATCGAAATTTAAGTTTTATACGTAGACGAGAAGGAGATGAATTTGTCTAAGAAAACCAAATCACTTAAAAAGGAAATTAAAGCGAGGTTGAACAAAATTTCAAAGCATAATTCTGCTCTGAAAAAATTAAAGAAAAAGCTGAAAAAAGCTTAGCCCATTCACTCTTTATCAAAATGAAAAGACCTATTTATATAGGTCTTTTCTTTGTATGCATGACTTTTGTATGTGTGAATGATGATGCAGTTGAATGTCTTGTGATCGACCTAGACGGTATTTTTGCTCAATTTTGCTGTGCGAGTAAACCAAAAGAGTTGTAGTGTTCCAATGCAGAGTACGCATGCGGCTAAAATAAATTGCTGTGAATAATCAATACCAATTCGCTGTAAAAAGCTAAAGCTTAAACCACCGATCAATTGAATAGATGCAAAGCACAGGGTTGCAATACTCCAGAGCTTTTTATAGGCGCTACCATAGATTTGCAAAATGGTATAAGAGGTGAGAAAAACCACTGCCGGATTGAGCAAACCTGTAGCAAAAGAAGATAAAAAAGTAAAAAGTGGATGGATATTAATAATCGCTATAAAAATCGCCAAGACATAACAGCTATACAATATTTTAAGAGCGCTAATATTTCCCAGTTTTTGTGCTAGGCAGTAAGCAGCAAAGGCTCCTAAAGCACTTCCTAGACCATATAAAATCCAATTGAAATTGATCCCGATCGAGCTGAGGTGTAGGGTATGAGTTAAATAGTCAATCCAAAATAATGAATGGGGCACGTAAGCAAATGCACTGGTGCT
This sequence comes from Acinetobacter sp. YH12152, assembly GCF_013418285.1. NCBI lineage: Bacteria > Pseudomonadati > Pseudomonadota > Gammaproteobacteria > Moraxellales > Moraxellaceae > Acinetobacter > Acinetobacter sp. YH12152. The sequence continues at coordinate 31,839 of NZ_VPCH01000036.1, read as the reverse complement.
ATACACGATTAAGAGACAATAGAATATCCCATCAACTTTATGTTCTGCAGCTGAAATCGTGGTGAATGTTGTGAGCTGTGATTTAAAACCTTTTAAAAGCACGCTGAGTAACATACAAATCAGGCTTGAAAAAGAAAATAAAATCAACCAAGCCCACTTTGTCGGCATTTGTTGGATGTAAGGCAAAAATAGCGTTGCCATTAAGACCCCCAAGCCAATACCACTGAAACCAATAAAGTTGATTTTAAAGCGGTCTTGAAGCTGTGAACATTGGGCCACAACACTTGGGGAGAGGATCATTAGTAAGCCGCCGCTGATCCCTGAAATAACGCGCCAAGTGCTATACCAAAGTTCTGAAAAACCTGAAAATGCACAACTGAGTAAACTGAGTGTCCCTGCAATAGCTGCGAGTTGGATATAATTCACCATGCTTTTATTTTGGGGTACTTTCATGGCCCAAAATGCACCGATCAAGTAGCCGAGCAAATTGGCACTGCCTAAGATGCTGGCAAAACTTGGGCTCCAACCAAATGCTTCACGGGTTGAAGGGAGGAGTGCGGTATAGGAAAAACGTAATATCCCGATGCCTAGGCACATGCTTAGACAGAGAAATAGGCTCAGTTTAATTTTGTTAGAGAACATCCTGTACTCATGTATTTTTATGATTGGTTAAAAAATAACATGAATAGGCTATAGAAAAATCAACAGATCTTAAAGTTTTGACTAAGGTCTAAGCTAAAAATTAATTCTTAAAAATTTAACTATTCAAAAAGATAGCTGTGGTGTGAGTACAGTATAGAAATCAAATTTAAGGATACAGTAATAAAAAAACCGTACAGCACGTACGGTTTTTTTATTTTTAAAGCACTTATGAATTAACGCATTTTCGCCAAGAAACGACCTAAACGAGTCAGTGCTTCACGTAGTTCATTTTCAGCAGGCAAGAACACCACACGGAAGTGATCAGGTGTTGGCCAGTTAAAGCCCGTACCTTGAACCAAAAGTACTTTTTCAGCACGGAGGAAATCCAACATGAATTTCTCATCGTCTTGAATTGGGTAAATTTCAGGGTCCAGTTTAGGGAAGCAGTACATAGCACCCTCTGGTTTAACACAAGACACACCCGGAATATCATTCAACATTTCCCAAGCAATGTTGCGTTGTTCATATAAACGACCGCCAGGACGGATGAGATCATTAATTGATTGATAACCACCTAGTGCTGTTTGAATCGCATATTGCGCTTGGTGGTTGGCACACAGACGCATCGACGCGAGCATGTCTAAACCTTCAATGTAGTCTAGCGCGCGTGATTTATCGCCTGTAATTGCCATCCAGCCTGAACGGTAACCTGCAATTCGATATGCTTTAGATAAGCCATTGAAAGAAATACACAGCTGATCACCTGCCAATGAAGCAACAGAAACATGCTCAATACCGTCATAAACGATCTTGTCGTAAATTTCATCAGCAAATAAAATTAAGTCGTATTTCTTCGCAAGAGCTACAATTTGCTCAAGCACATGACGTGGGTAAACCGCACCTGTTGGGTTGTTCGGGTTAATCACCACGATACCGCGGGTATTCGGGGTGATTTTACTTTCCATGTCGGCAATATCTGGATACCAGAAGTTTTCTTCATCACATTTATAGTGAATAGCTGTACCGCCAGAAAGGTTAACTGCTGCTGTCCAAAGCGGATAATCTGGCATAGGCACTAGCATTTCGTCGCCATCGTCGAGCAAGCCTTGCATTGCCATCACGATCAGTTCAGATACGCCATTACCAACATACACGTCATTCACGTGCATGTTTAAGATACCTTTTTGTTGATAATACTGACAAATCGCTTTACGCGCAGGGAAGATGCCTTTTGAGTCGGTATAACCAATTGCATTTGGCAGGTTGAGTGCCACGTCGTTAATAATTTCTTGAGGCGCTTCAAAACCAAAAGGAGCAGGGTTACCAATATTTAATTTAATAATTTTATGGCCAGCCTCTTCCATCTCATTGGCCGCTCGCAACACTGGTCCGCGAATGTCGTAGCAAACATGCTCGAGCTTAGACGATTTCTTAATTTCGCGTGGTGTGTTAAACGTATTCGGCATTTTTATATTCTCGGAAAGAGTGGAGGTCACTTTTGCATAACGGTATAAATAGCTTTTAAATGTCTCGGTCGTTACTAAATCGAGATGATGTTCATCTCTGAGTAAAGCAACTATTTTTTCATGCGTAAACCCTGCCTGTTGATATTGTTTGATCACGGGCAGCAGATTTTTAAAAATTACGCTCTTTTTCTGCGACATTTTTTAATCCTGAGCAAGAGTAGCGCTAAGATTATCACTAAAGTTGCTCACAAAAAAGCATTTAATTTGGTGTTTTGCTTACCATTGATTTAGATTTGCTTACCTTTTGCTTTTTTGGTCATTATATAGATTTTGTAAATTGTTGAATAAAGACTAGAAATTTAAGAATGAATGACGTAAATATAGGATTATCCTATTTTAAATACCACGATATAAAGGGACGTCATCATGGGAAAACTCAATAAAACAGAAAGAGAATGGCAAAGAGAATTGTCACCAGAAGAGTTTCGCATAACGCGTCAGAAAGGCACGGAGCAAGCTTTCACTGGAAAATATTGGAATACTAAACAAGCTGGTACTTATGTATGCCGTTGTTGCGGGGAACCGCTTTTTTCTTCTGAAACAAAATACGATAGCGGTTGTGGTTGGCCGAGCTTTTATAAGCCGATTGAACCTGCTGCGGTGGAAGAAAATGTAGATACGACACACGGTATGGTCAGGACAGAAATTGTTTGTCATCATTGTGACGCACATTTAGGGCATGTTTTTGCTGATGGCCCACAGCCGACTGGATTACGTTATTGTATTAATTCGGCATCCTTAGAATTAGAAACAAAAGAAAAAAATGATGAGGAAACTTATCCATGACAACTATTCACCAGTTTGAAGCAGAATTACTGGACGGAAGTAATAAATCCTTTGCAGATTATGAAGGTAAGGTTTTATTAATTGTAAATACCGCCAGCAAATGTGGGTTCACTCCTCAATTTGCAGGTTTGGAGAAAATTTACGAACAGTATAAAGATCAAGGTTTTGAGGTTTTAGGTTTTCCATGCAACCAATTTGGCGGACAAGATCCGGGTTCGAATGATCAAATTGGCGCGTTTTGTCAAAAAAACTATGGCGTATCTTTCCCGATGTTTGCCAAAGTGAATGTAAAAGGCCCTGAAGCGCATGTGATTTTCCGTTACTTAACCAATAACTCGAAAGGTGTATTGGGAAATGGCATTAAGTGGAATTTTACGAAGTTTTTAATTGGGAAAAATGGTCAGGTCTTGAACCGCTATGCACCCACGACCAAGCCTGAAACCTTGAATGAAGATATTGAAAAAGCTTTGGCTCAGTCAAAATGATGTGAATCATTGGCTAAACTAAGGTTGATATAAAGGCGCGAAAGCGTCTTTATTTTTTTTTGGATGTTTTATACTGACGGCTCTTTATTTGAAGGTCATCACATTGTTTAAGCAGATGGTTAAACGTCGAATTTGTGTTTTAACGGTTTTTTTACCCGTATGTGTGGGTACAGCTTGGGCAGATAGCAATTTGAATGCTTCTGAATCTGCAGAAACTTCTGTTGATGCTATCAATCTAGACCGCACGACAGATGCTCAGGTCAATGCATTATTGCAATTGTTAAAAACACCTATAGAAGAATACCAACCTACGCGTGTTGCAGATGTAATTGATCCACATGTAAAACCGAAAATGTATGACGTTTCTTGGGTAAATGCACCGCAATATGTGCTGTCTGCGTCTGAGATGAAAACATATAAACAACCTGTCAAACTACAGCTTACAGTGATTGCTGCAACAGGCTATATTGGTGGCTCAAAACTCATTGCAAGTTCAGGCTCTAAAAACTTTGATCAAAAAGTACAAAAATCCTTATTAGTTGCGCGACTTGAACCTATTCCGATGGTTGATAAAAAACTTAGTTATACCGTTGAACATGAATTTGCTCTTCATCCACCTCAATAAGCTTATAGCAGAAGGCAAATTTTGAGTTCCATAAATGATCTGTTATTACTGGTGGATCTAATTGATAATGAAAGATATTACTTTGCAACTAACTAAAACCTTTCAGTGTCTGTTTGTCTATACGCTTTACAACAATTCGTTATGACCATACTTATTTTTCATACAGCGTTTAACAGTGAGAGAACCTCGAACATTTAAATTGAGTGCTACATTTGATTTCTAATGGTTTTCAGTGATTTCTCAATGCTTGTTTCTAAGTAATTATTGCTAGATGATTTTCTTTGAATGATGTTTAAGAAATAACTCAAATAAAAATGCCCCAAATCTGGGGCATTTTTTGTTCTAAGCAAAACGCTTTAAATCAATTAAAGTACTGCTTTTAAGCGACGAATCACTTCTTCACATTGGGCAATATCGGCAACAAGGGCTAAACGCACATGATTTTCGCCCGGATTACCTTGTGCTGTATCACGCGATAAATAACGGCCTGGAAGCACTTTAACGTGTGCTTTTTCCATGAGCATTTTGGCAAAAGTTTCATCATTATCGACTTTTAACCAGTAGTAGAACCCTGCATCAGGTTTTTGTAATGGTAGTAGGTGACCCAGTTCGCGTTGGAATAATTCAAATTTTGCACGGTACTGGACGCGGTTTTCTTCGACGTGTGCTTCGTCATCCCAAGCTGCAATTGAAGCTAACTGGTGTTGAACAGGCATCGCAGCGCCATGATAAGTACGATATTGTAAATAAGGTTTTAAAAGCGCAGCATCACCTGCAACAAAGCCAGAACGCATACCCGGTAAGTTAGAACGCTTAGACAGTGAGTGGAATACCACGCAGTTCTTATAATCATCACGGCCTATTTCAGCACAGACTTCAAGCAGACCAACAGGTGCTTCATCAAACCAAAGCTCTGAGTAGCATTCATCAGATGCAATCACAAAATTATATTGGTCAGACAGTGCAATCAGTTTTTTAAACTGTTCTTTAGAAAGTACCGCACCTGTAGGATTACCCGGTGTGCAGACAAACAGTAAAGTGGTTTTTTCCCAAACTTCAGCTGGCACAGCGTCAAAGTCGCCAAGGTAGTTATTTTCTTCTGTACAGTTAATGAAGTAAGGTTTTGCACCCGCAAGTAAAGTTGCGCCTTCATAGATTTGGTAGAACGGATTTGGCATCACCACATATGGGGCATCTTCACGTTTAATCAAAGCTTGTACAAACGAGAAGATCGCTTCACGCGTACCTGACACAGGTAGTACGTTGGTATCTGCACTGATGCTATTGAGTTTAAAGCGACGGGTTAACCAGTTTGCAATGCTCGTACGAAGCTCAGGTAAACCCTTGCTGTTTGGGTAAGTTGATAAGTGCTGAAAATTATCAATAATGGCCTGTTTCACAAACTCCGGTGCAGGATGCTTTGGTTCACCAATCGATAGTGGAATCAAAGGTAAATCTGCTGGTTTCACATCTTGAAATAGCTTATTCAGCTTTTCAAATGGATAAGGGTGCAATAATGACAAACTGGAGTTCATGGAATGGATACCGATAATTTAAGTTAATGATGACTACAAACCTGATTCGATGCTTCATCGAGTGCTGACTTTAACTGTGCAGCAAACGTTTCCGCTTCTGAATCACTCATAGGTGAGCCATCTTTTTTAGTGACATAGAAAATATCTTCAGCACGTTCACCGAGCGTTGCAATTTTCGCAGAGTGAATATCTAGACCTTGCATCATAAATAAACCACCAACTTTAGCAAGTAAGCCCGGATGGTCAAGTGTCGCAATTTCAACCATATTTTGTTGAAGTGCTTCATTGAAAGAAATACTCACGGTATTTTCAATATCAAAATGACGCAGTTGACGTGGGATACGACGTTGCATCAGGCCTGGATACTTGTCAGATTGGCTCAAGGCTTGTTTGAGTGCTTCAATAACAGTTTGCTCACGTTCAGGATCTGTTAATAAAGTGCCAAAACGGTCAAGTACAACATAAGTGTCCAAACTAAATGCAGTGGATGCAGTGATAATTCGAGCATCCTGAACATCTAGATTCATTCTGTCCAAAATAGCCACTGTGGTCGCAAACAAGTTAGGTTGATCTTGAGTGTAAATAAAGATCTGTACCGCATCTTGTGCAAATTTGCGATGTGCTCGCATCATCACCAATGGTTCTGCATTATTGCCATGTTTTAAAATGGCGCGCGTATGCCATGCGATTTCATCGGCAGATTCTTTCAGGAAATATTCATCACCGAGTTCTTGCCAAACAGTTTCTACATCGTAGAGCGAAAAATCGTTGACTAATAGTTCACTGGCCGCAAATTTAGTGTCTTCGATCAGCATTGGATAATCTACAGGACGACCCAAACCAGAACGAATCACATCACGCGCTTGTGTATACAGTTGGCGCATGAGGGATGCACGCCATGTATTCCAAAGTGTCGGATTGGTTGCGTTGATATCAGCAACTGTCAAGGTGTAGAGATAGTCGAGATGCTCCATATCGCCCATTTTCTCAGCAAATTCTTTCACCACATCTGGATCGGAAATGTCTTTTTTCTGAGAAGTAACGGACATCAATAGATGGTTTTGAATCAACCATGCGACAAGGTTGCATTCACGTTCAGTAAACCCATGGGTACGGCAGAATTTAATTGCATCTGCTGCACCAAGTTCACTGTGGTCACCGCCGCGACCCTTGGCGATATCATGGAAAATTGCCGCTAAATAAACAATGTCACGGCGCGCCAGTCGTTGGAATACGGAGCTAACGACAGGGAAGTCCTTAGCAAATTCAGGCTCTTTAAAACGGTTTAAATTACGTAGTAATAATAGGGTATGGGCATCGACAGTATAAATATGGAACAAGTCGTATTGCATGAGTCCCATGATTTGCCCAAAGGCAGGAATATAGTTGCCGAGCACACCATACCGTTTCATCGCCACCATGGTGTCATATAAACGGTAGGGTGAGCGAATGATCGCCATAAATAAGGCTTGATGTGCAGGATTGTCACGGAAGTTTTGATCAATACGTTTTGCCGCAAGAGACAATAGACGTAAAGTTCGGGCACGAATCCCTTCAATTTCTGGACGATTCGCCAAGAGGTAGAAAATTTCTAAAATAGCACTTGGATTTTCAGAAAAAATTTTATGATGCTGCACCGCCAATTTGCCATCGACTAATTTGAAGTTGGCATTGATCTCTTCAATTTTACGTTCATAGTCAGGCAAGCGCGGTGTGATGACCGATTCATTGAAATAAGCCAAGAGCATTTCATTTAACGTCGTCACTTGCTGAGCGCTACGGTAGTAACGTTTCATGAACTGTTCGATTGGATAATTCGGTGATTTGCCTTCTTCACGCTGATAGCCAAATTTAGCGGCAATGTCACGTTGATAATCAAACAGTAAGCGGTTTTCGTCGCGCTTGGTTAAGCGATGTAAATGATGGCGAATTTCCCAAAGAAAGCTTTCTGTTTCTTCAAGAACACCCAGTTCAAACTCTGAAATAAAACCTAAATGTACTAGGTCATAGATGCGATTGACACGGAAATGACGCTTAGCAATCCAACCGATTTGGTTGATATCACGGATACCACCGGGAGCATTTTTAATATCGGGTTCTAAGTTGCTTTCAGTATTGTTATGTTGAGCATAGCGTTTGGCTTGCTCTTGCATTTTTGCATCATAGAAGGTTTTATCCGTCCATGTCTGTGACACGATACGGCGTGGCCATTTGGCTAGGTGTTCATTGCCCACAATCAAACGTGCTTCGATCAGCGCTGTTGCCACGGTTAAATCATTGGTAGCTTGAGCAACACAATCATTAATGGTACGCACACTGATGCCCGGCTTGAAATTACCAACATCCCAAAGTGTTGAAATAAAGCTCGAGATGAGTTTTTCTTGTTCTGGGCTGATTTCATCTTCAGACAAAATCATGATATCGACGTCGGAGTAAGGCAGCATTTCACGGCGACCATAGCCGCCGACGGCAAACAAACCGAGATCGGTTTGGTCGAGTTCAGCATGTGTCCATAAGAACTTTAAAGCTTCATCGATCAGGTTTGATCGAGCCAAAATCACATCACGAATCGACTGTCCATTTTCAAAACATTCCTGTAGCTGATTTTCAACATCTGAGCGCCATTGGTTAATCGCCTGAATGTCGTGGTTACTTTTAATGTAATTCAGCAGAGGAAGCGTATTGATCATGAACAGTGGTCCGTTAAGGTGTTACAAACTTAGTTTTGTTGAACACTGACTTGTTGTGCAGCATGTTGAGCAAGTTCACGCGCGTGATCTGTGGTTTCAGCACGTGCTGTTGCTACGCCCATACGGCGACGTTTAAAGCCTTCTGGTTTACCAAAGAGGCGTAAATCGGTGTCTGGATTAGCCAAAGCAAGATTTAAGCCAGTAAATGATAAATTGGTATCATCCACGCCTGCATAGATGACTGCGCTCGCAGCAGTACTGTGTCGAGCAGTATTCACAGGCAGACCAAGAATGGCACGTGCATGCAGTTCGAATTCGCTTTGGAATTGCGATGCAAGAGTGACAAGGCCTGTATCGTGTGGACGAGGTGATACCTCACTAAACCATACTTTATCGCCTTTGACAAACAGTTCCACCCCAAAAATGCCACATCCACCTAATGCAATGGTTACTTTATTGGCAATACGCTTGGCTTCCTCTAAAGCAAGAGCAGTCATGAGTTGTGGCTGCCAACTTTCTACATAGTCACCAGCGTCTTGGCGGTGGCCAATCGGGTCGCAAAATGATGTTTCAATTTCACCTGTTTCTGCATTTTTTGCACGAACAGTCAGCAGGGTGATTTCAAAGTCAAAGTCAATTTGTGATTCCACAATCACTGTACCTTGATTTACACGTCCACCTGTTTGTGCATATTCCCAAGCAGCATCGACTTCATCAAAGCTTTTTACACGTGACTGTCCTTTACCCGAAGACGACATGACAGGCTTAACAAAGTTTGGATAGCCAATGTCATCGCATGCAGCACGGAACGCTTCAAGGGTATTGGCAAATCGGTAGGCTGAAGTCGGGAGTCCAAGCTCTTCGGCAGCTAGACGGCGAATCCCTTCACGGTTCATCGTCAGGTTGACAGCTTTTGCAGAAGGAATGACAGTGGCAATCTTTTGTTCTTCAATCTCGACCAAAACTTGAGTCGCAATGGCTTCAATTTCAGGGACAATCAAATGAGGCTTAACTTGAGAAATTAAGGCTTTAAGTGCCTCGGGATCTGCCATATTTAAAGTATGAGAAAAATGTGCAACTTGCATGGCAGGAGCATGGTCATAACGATCGGCAGCATGAACTTCTACACCCAAACGTTGCAATGAAATCACAACTTCTTTACCGAGTTCACCAGAACCTAACAGTAAGACTTTATACGCTGAAGACTGAAGTGGAGTACCAATAGTGACGCTCATGTAATCATCCATGCTTGATTTTATGGGAATTTAAGCATAGCAGAACTTGTTCGAGAGATAAGCGAGTGTTCACATAAATAAATGATATTGTCCAACAATTTTTTTTATATCTTTATGGGTATGCGTTCGTGTAATTATTTACCTGTGAAAATCTTTAAAAAGTGGTATTTAGTTGTTTTTATTTAAATTCACTTTAAATATACCTGCATTTTTTACAGATGCAGAGAATGGCTTAATATCCAAATTTGCACATTGAAGCGCACAAAGCTGTATAGATGTTTGGCGGAAATTGGGCCAGTACAGCAATCCGAGCAGTGGTGCGACGCATATGCATAAAATCAATATTAAGCCAATTAAAATGGCAGTGAAATAGAGTGCGTCTGCAGCTACCGATAGAAGGTGAAATGATGAATTGAGCCATGAACTGAGGCTGAAAATGCACAATAGAAAAACCAATAAGAAGCCGATCAGCTGCAGAAAATTGCTGAACAGACGAGGCATCGATATGTGTGAAAACATCAGGCGACGTGGATGTAAGTGCAGAATCTGCTGTGTGCAGTTATATAAACCCACAATCATTTTTTGTTGATTTTTCTCTATATAGATGGCGCGGATCTGATCTGTAGATTGGCAATGTACAGCGCAGAAATTAGCACTGAATAGCTGGCTTTGAATGAAGCATTCAAATATACGCTTTCGATGGGCTTTTGCAGTCCCCAACTCAATTCAGATGGTTGTCTAGAATGAATATAAATTTTGCCTTGAATACAATGGTACTTTGCCATCTATGGGGTTTCGCTAGATTTTTATGTTATGCGTTGACTATCTCATAAATATTGCTAATTAAAAGGCACAGGCTGAAGAAGCTTGTGCTTGAGGTTTTTATTTGGATTGTCGCTGACTCAGCTTTAGAGATGAAAAGGTATATAGGTATAGACTAAGCCGTAAGTCAGTGCCGCAGTCAGTGTAGCAGGGACAATTTTTTTAAACTTGAAATACAAGCCTGCAAGCACAGCAAATCCAACTAACATGGCAAAGCTTTTATTTGGAGTTTCAAGCAGCGGCGGTAAGGTTGCAACCACCAACATTGAACTAATTGCGGCAATACCAATCGAGCCCAAAGCGATTTTGAGCCATAAAGAACCACGCTGCTGTGAACCTTGCTGAAATTTCTGAATTACAAAGAATGGCCCAAACCGTGATGCAAAATTCGCAATCCCGACCAAGATCCCGACCAGGATAATTTCTAGATTCATGATGCTTCACCCATATGTTCAGGATCAGGTTTTTTTAAGACATAATGTTTGAATAAACCGGCAAAAATACCAGAAGAAATACCGATAAAAATCGCAGCAGACAAGTCGATAAAGTAGCAGGCAATCGCAGAAACAATAATTGTAACCGTGACCACAAATGTATGTTTTTTCTCAAATGCGGCAAGTAAAAAGCTTAAAAACAATGCAGGCAGCAGGAAGTCGAGTGCGGCTTGTAAAAATTGTGGAAGGTTGCTGACTTGATCGGCAAATAAACCGCCTAAAAATGAGCCTGTTGCCCATGACAGCCAACTAAATAAGCTGAGTCCTAACATCCAAGATTCTGACCATTCTTGACGACGTTGCGACAGTTTAATCATACCTGATGCAAAAACTTCGTCGGTTAAACCCCAAGCCCAAACTGCCGTTTTCTTTAAATTGAGTCGGTCTTGAATCAGGTTTTGTAAAGCAGGACCGTAGAGCAAATGGCGTATATCGAGAGCAATTACAGTAAGAGCAGTCATCCAAATAGATGTTCCACTTCCAAGTAAAGCAACGACGAGAAACTGACTGGCACCTGCATACATGGAGCATGATAAAAATAAGGCTTCCCACGCAGTGAAACCAAATTGAGTCGCAGAAACCCCAAATGCAAAAGAAACAGGAAGATAGGTAAAGATAATGGCTTGACTATCTTTAGCACCTTGCCAAAAACCCGCAGGCTGAACTGTAGGAAGTTTGTGCTCAGACACGACACACCTTTGAAAGAGTTGAACAACAGGTCAAATGATGATTGAGTATTGTACTCGAATTCACTAGCATATTGCCGAATATGTTTGCTGAAATGAGCCGGATATGCAGAGGTTAAAGATGCGTGGGATACTGATTGTTTCATTATTGAGCAGCACGGTGTTGTTGCAGGCCTGTGGTAATGATGGAGCTGAACAAGCTCAAGTCGAAATTAAAGCAGCACCTAAATTAACCAATGATGCAACGGAGTATGCTGCCAAAGCTTGGGCGTTTATCAATGAAGTCGATCCGATTGTTTATGCAAAGCAAGTCGATCAGATGGAAGAGAAAGTTCGTATTCCAGCGCGTAAATTGAGTACCGAATGGCGTATCAATGTCAAAATGACCGATTCTGTGACTGAAGGTAAATATGCACTGTGTCGTAAAGCTTTAACAAGTCTGGAAATTTGGGCACGTGAAAGTATTGATCAGAGTTCGACTGTTGCACAAAAGCAAGCAGATTATGAGCGTGATAAAAATCAATGCAAAGGTGCGATTGAAAACCCTGAACTCGGAAATACCGATCCGAAAAAAGTAGGCGTTTAACTCGATCATAGCAGTGAATTTTCACTGCTTTTTTTGGAAAGTATCAAAAAACAAGAATAAATCTATAATAGATGATTGATAATTTCTCCTAAAAGTATCGCTATTTCATATAAAAAATAAATCAGACTGCTGTCTTTGCGTTGAGCTTAGTTTCAAATTTGCATGTTTATTTTTTGAATTTAAATAGATAAAGCATTGATAATGAATTGTAAAAATATCTTTTGAGAAGAATTTATTGTTAAAAACTCCCCATTTTAGAACGCCAGTCGTCTGTCCTTCTCTTTAATTAATATCTTTAAAATATTAATAATACGAAGTATAGATAATGTGATAAAAAATTAAAATTATCAGTATTTGATAAAATATGTAAAAATAAATGCGTAAAAGATGAAGTATGTAAATTAAATTAAAGACGTTGAATAGGTGATTAAGATGAAAAAAACATTAATGATGTTATCGGTTTTGGCTGTTTTGACTACAGCAGTCAATGTACAAGCAGCGACTGAAGATAAATCAGAAGCATCAACTCAAGAAGTTGCAGCATGTACAAATGGTTTTGACAGTGTAAATGTTTGCCAATTATTGTCTTGATCAAAATTCGATAAAGCGAAGTGCTACAAATAAAAGCAAAATAACTATAAAGAATCATTCTGGTGCAATTAAATGCACTTATTTAAATCACAAATGTCAGACATCATGCACAGGAAGTGCATGAGCAATCTGATGTAACTGCGCTAGATCTAAAATTTCAATTTGTTTAAACGCAACACGAAGCACCTGCATTTTTTCCAACTGCTGAAGCTCCTGATTGACTGATTGTCTTGAGCAATTCATCAGTTGCGCAAGTTGTTCCTGTGAGATGTGTATGGTGTGTTGCTCAATTTCCAAATGATTTCCATATCCATTTAAAATAAACAGCAGACGCTGTGCGAGACGTTGACTTAAACTTTGCGTTTGTAAGGCAATGAGTTCCATAAAGGCATAGCGAAGTTTTTGACTGGTGAGCTGGGCAATATGAAACCAAAACTCAGGATGTTGTTGTAATAATTGCTGAATTGCTTGAGCCGGTAAGTGTAATAAGGTGGATTTTTTGATACAGATGGCATCGTGAGAGCGTGGTAATTGGTCAACCAAGGATATTTCGCCAAACCACATAATTGGCTCAGCAATGGCGGCAATAGCTTCTTTGCCATGAATATCAATATAGCCTAAGCGAACTGCGCCATCTAAGACTGCATACATACCATTAAAACGCTGTCCTGATAAAAAAACACGTGCGTATTTTTCGAAAGTTAAAGTCAGGGCATGGCGGCAGATAAAGTCTTGGAAGGAAAGATTTAAGCCTGAATACCACACATTTTTATTGAGTTGATGCACATATTGAGCGTCCAGCACAGCATATCCTTATTTTATGGTCCAACTTGTCTATTAGATGACAACTTTATTGATGCATTTTTTATATAGTGAAATGAGTGAATGAACAAGGAGTAAGTTAATGAGCAAACTTGAAAGACTGTTAAGCCAATATGCAGCATATCATTTAGATCGAAAAAATGTGCTGACGCATTTTGTGGGTATTCCGCTTATTGTATTTTCGATTATGTGTCTAACCGCACGAGCAGGGCTAATGATTTCAGGTTTTGAACTGACCCTTGCATTGTTGTTGATTATTGCCAGTGTCATTTATTACCTGAGTTTAGATAAAATTTTCGGTTTGATTATGCTTTTGGTGTTTGCCGTCACATATCCCTTAGCCTTAATGATCGCAAAAATGAGCCTTATGTCATGGTTGATCTGGAGTGTGGGGATCTTTGTTGTGGGTTGGATCATCCAATTTATCGGTCATTATTATGAAAAGAAAAAGCCTGCGTTTATGGATGATGTTATTGGCTTGGCAATAGGGCCTTTATTTGTTCTAGCTGAGTTTGTGTTTCTACTCGGCTTTCGTAAAGAGCTTGAACAACGCATGTTGACAGAAGGAAGAAGACAGCGTGCAGAGATGGATGCAAAAGCATTACATATTGCTCACCCATAAATGAGTTGAATAAAAAAGCCGGATAATTCCGGCTTTTTTTGTGCTATGTGTTAATTCTCAACTGTTTAGGATTTCACAGCAGCTTTATGTTGTTCCGCTGCGACCTTTTGTGCAGCGATTTTTGCTTTTGCGTCAGTATTTGCAGCTTTGGCAGCATGGGCTGAAGTTTTAGCTTCTGATTTTGCTTGTGTTGCAAGATGCTGTGCTTGAGCTGCATCATGTTTTGCTAATTTTTGATTATGTTTCACTTTACTCTGAGCCAATTGGCTGGCTTGTTTTGCATCGTGTCGAGCGACTTTTGCATCATGCTGCGCAACTTGTGCTGCATGTGTAGCAGTACGTTCCTGATGTTTTGTATCTTTAGCAATGGAAACACAAGTACCACCTTTATGGTTTGCACCTGTACCACCTGTAAGTGTGGTGCCTTGTGGACATGCAAACGCAGTTGCACTAAGCATTGTAAAGATACCTGCTGTTAGAATTGTGCTGATTTTTTTCATTGCTATTGTTCTATGAAAATAGGCATTAGTGCCTATGAGTAAATTTATAGCAGAACGGTAGAGATTTAAGTCGTTGCACTGTGGTGACTCAGCAACCAAATCATGTATTCGTGTCGATATAATTTTGTTTTTAAGCAGGTTTTAAGTTTTTAAATATGCTTATTTTTTTGGCTTGAGCTTTTGCCTAAAATTAAAAAAGCCAGCAAATTGCTGGCTTCTTATAGGTGCTATCTTATACGTTAAAACGGAAGTGTAAAACATCGCCATCTTGAACGATGTATGTTTTACCTTCTAAACGCCATTTACCCGCTTCTTTAGCGCCAGCTTCACCGTTGTATTGAACGAAGTCGTTATAAGCAACGCATTCAGCACGAATAAAGCCTTTTTCGAAGTCAGTATGAATGACACCAGCAGCTTGAGGTGCAGTTGCACCAATTTTTACTGTCCAAGCACGAACTTCTTGTACACCAGCTGTGAAGTATGTTTGAAGACCAAGTAAGCCATAACCTGCACGAATAACTACGTTTAGACCAGGTTCTTCCATGCCTAAAGCTTCAAGGAATTCAGCACGATCTTCATCTTCAAGTAATGAAATTTCTGCTTCGATTTGGTTGCATAGTGGAACTACAATCGCATTTTCTTCAGCAGCTAATTTTTGCACTGCTTCTAAGTGAGGGTTATTTTCGAAACCATCTTCTGCAACGTTGGCAATATACATGGTTGGTTTAAGGGTTAAGAAACCATAACCACGTACCAATTTACGTTCATCTTCATCAAGGTCTGCTGCACGTGCAGGTTTACCTTCATCTAGTAAAGGTAAGATTTTGTCTAAAACAGCTTTGGTCGCAATCGCTTCTTTATCGCCACCTTTTGCAGATTTTGCTAGACGTGTAATTGCTTTAGAAACAGCTTCTAAGTCAGCAAGTGCAAGTTCAGTGTTGATTGTTGCGATATCGTCAAGTGGGTCAATTTTGCCATTTACGTGAATGACATTTTCGTCTTCAAAACAACGTACAACGTGTGCAATAGCATCAGTTTCACGAATGTTGGCTAAGAATTGGTTACCAAGGCCTTCACCTTTAGATGCACCAGCAACGAGACCTGCGATATCCACAAATTCCATCGTGGTTGGGACAACACGTTGTGGGTTTACAATTTCAGCAAGTTTATCCATACGTGGATCAGGTACAGGTACGATCCCAGTATTTGGCTCAATTGTACAGAATGGGAAGTTTTCAGCAGCAATCGCAGCTTTGGTTAATGCGTTGAAAAGCGTTGATTTACCAACGTTCGGCAGGCCGACAATACCACAGTTAAAACCCATGAAATAACTCACAAAGTATTATAAAAAAATTGTGGATGATTTTACATGAAAGCCATAATAAAGTCAGGTGATATGGGCAGGAGAATGTATATCTTATTGAATCGCGCAGAGATCGAGATGAATTCACGTCTGAATAAAGCTTAAGTTGCACTACGGATGCAGAATAGGTGCAAAAATGACATTGTGTTTCAATAACACAGTGACTAAAGTATCCCTATAAAATTACTGGGTTTTATAAACTGCAGTTACAACAAAAACTTGGAGCATTTATGCGAACTCTCTACCAGTTTCCACTCTCACATTTTTGTGAAAAGGCGCGCTGGTTACTCGATCATAAAGAGTTGGATTATGTGGCTCATAATTTAATGCCAGGTGTGCATCGTGCATTTGCACAGCTTAAAACAGGGCAAAACAAATTACCGATTTTACGTGATCAAGATCATTGGGTTGCAGATTCAACTCAAATCGCCTTTTACTTGGATGCGACCTACCCCGAACATAGTCTGATCCGTCCAGATGTCAAACTGCGTGAAGATGCTTTGGAAATTAATGAACTTTCCATTGAGTTAGGGCAGCATGTGCGCCGTTGGGGTTTGGCACATGCATTAAATGAAAGTGAAGAATCGCTTGATATTTTAATTGGTGAAAAGGGCTATTTACGTCAGTTTGAGAAATATTCCAAGCCCATTATAAAGGCACTGGTTTCAAAAGGTTATCAATTAGATACGGAAAAGGTTGCGGCATCTCGTGAACGATTGGATGAAATTGTGGTTGATTTAAATCAACGTCTGATCGAACAAGGTGGGCGTTATTTTGTAGGCGACCGATTAGGTTTGGCTGATATTGCAGTGTGTTCAATGTTGGCGCCGTTATTAGAGATTGTCGGGACACCGTGGGAAAAAGAGCATGGTGAAAGCTTGTCAGAAGAGTTTAAAGCTTATAAAGCCTATTTGAGCGATTTGCCTTTAGGTCAATATGTGCAACGTATATACCAAACAGAACGGAATGCACGGGTAGATTGGCGTGGTGTATAAACCCTTTATATGAAAACTTTGCGTCATATTGCTTTAAAAAAGCGCGCCCAACGGCGCGCTTTTTCATCAGACATTCAATCCTTAAATATAGCTTTGTTGTTGAATGTCTAAAATATTCAGCACTGGACTGATACTATCGGCTTGTAAAGTATTCAGCGGCATAACCGGGTAGAAGATATTGCCTATCGCATCTTTAATACTTGGGATGATGGTGGAGATATCAAAATCACCTTGAGCAGAACCTAAATTTTCCAATAGGTCATTAATATTCGGTAATTGGCCTGTGAGGTTTTCAGTCAATTGGTTGAACTGATCCGAAATAGAACCCAGATCAATTTTTTCAGGAGCAAGATTGCCAAGTAAATCGCCAAGATTTGGAATGGTCAGTTGATCGAGGAACTGAGTCGCTTCACCATTACTGTCCATCAGAGCAATGACTGGTTTCAACGAATTAATCACTTGATTTAAATCAGTTGAAAGCGTCAGTAAGGATGGATTGTTGACCACATCCAAAATGGTGCTCACGCTATTTAATACATCATAAATCGCTTTGACGGTTTGAGCCTGATCCGTATCGATGACGTCGCTTTTTGCCAGTAAATCTAGAAGCGGATTAAGTCCTTTGATCACCCCTGAAATAGTCTCAGGGATATTGCCTTGGTTGGTTGATGAAATGGCGGTCACTAGATTGGTCACACTTCCAATCACAGTTGGTAAAGCATGACTCAATTGTTCCATATCAATAGATGAGTTGTCTTTATTGATTGAAGCTAATAAAGGTAGGAGGGCAGTCGTTGCACCTTGTGCAATTTGCCCAAAGTCAATGTTTCCAGAAGATGAACTCCCAATCATCTGAATAATGGGTTGCGCATATTCTAAAACTTGGTTGAGTGTATTGATAATTTGTGTTGCATCCGTTGACCCAGTTGCACTTCCAAGCATAGCAAGCAATGGTTTGATGGCATTTACAGCACTGCTAATATTGTCGGGAAGATTACCTTGATTATTGGTGCTACTCAGTAAACTTTGCAAGCTGTTGACAATGGTAGGTAAGGATTGAACCAACTGATTCATCTCTGTTGAGCCAGCGTTGCCACCTAAATTTTGTAGGAGCGGTTGCAGTGTTGTCATCAAAGTCTTGAGTGCATCCGAATTTGAACCGTTATTGGATGTAAGACTTTGAATCGTGCTAATCACTTGCGGAAGCGATTTGGTCAGTGGGCTAAAATCAAAAGATTTTGTGCCACCTAAATTACCCAATAATCCTGTCAGCGTATCCGTGATATTGGTTGTAGGTTTAAGCGGGCTAAGTAGGTTACTGACCGTGCTGCTAATTGTACTGAGCTGTAGGGAAGGACTTAGTACAGAACTTAATTTTGAGCTGAGTGAACTCAGTGATTTAATTGCCATGATTATTCTTCCGTTTTTTTTTGTATATTTATGAACCGCCGCTATTTTTTAATGTAATTACCAAACCTAGTAAATAAGTGAAAAAAATGAAATGTGAAATAGAGCGCACATTGAAAAATAAAGTAAAAATAAAAAATTGAAAAATATACATAAAATATCTTTTCCTTTTATCTGAAATTGATTTTATTCAGATCAATGGAATGCATCGAGAAGCTTTATTGGTAGGTTGTCTAAAGATGTTATTTAGAATATAAAAACTAAACTTTGATGAAAAAACATTCATTTAAACACGATATATATGAAAATTATTATGTTCATAATGCATATGAGCTTTATTATTTTTAATAAATCATGCTATACATGAGAAAACTTGCACATAAATGCTGATTTTAAAACTTAAAATAACATTGAAAATGACAACAGGTGTTTGATGAATCTGGATCATCAGCACTGTTTTCAAAAATGGCTGGAGTAGACTGATGGAACTAGACCGTTTTGATAAACAAATTTTAGAAATTTTGACCCATGAAGATGTCAATTTAAATGAACTGTCAGAGCGGGTGAATTTATCGGTCAGTTCAGTTCATCGTCGGATCAAACAATTGATTGATCACAATATTATCAGTGGTCTAAAACGTGAAATTAATTATCAAAAATTGGGCTTTAGTTTGCATGTGCTGCTACAGGTGTCCTTAAGCAAACATGATACAGATACCTTTGCTAAATTTTTAGAAGCATTAGAAAGTATTCCAGAAGTCATTAATGCATTTTTGGTGACAGGGCAGTCTGCCGATTTTATTGTGGAAGTCGTTGCACGGGATATGGAAAACTATAGTGAAATTTTACTCAAGCGCATTGGTAAAATCGAACACGTAGTTGCATTACATTCGAGCTTTGTAATTAAACAATATAATGTTTTTAACTGTAATGGCTTATTAAATAAGGTTTAAATGCAGCCCTCATCTATAAACTCAAACAGTTGAAAGCTAGGCAATAAAAAACGCACCGAAGGGTGCGTTTTATACTTCACTCGATTGAACTATAGAGCTTCTAACTCAGCCATCACTTCATCGGTGAATTCAACGTTGGTATACACGTTTTGAACGTCGTCAAGATCTTCAAACATATCAATCATTTTGATGATTTTTTTCGCTTGTTCGATATCTGAAATTAACGCTTTAGTTGAAGGGTTCATGACCACTTCGGCGTTATCAGATTTTAAACCTGCTGCTGCTAGCGCATCCTGAACTTCACCGAAAGTTTCCGGTGTAGTGATAACTAAAATTTCTTCTTCGTCCACTTCGATGTCTTCAGCACCCGCTTCTAAAGCGATGTCCATGATTTGATCTTCTAAAGAAACATCTTCAAAAGTAATCTCACCACGTTTGGTAAACATATAAGCCACTGAACCTGCAGTACCTAAATTACCATCAGTTTTAGAGAAGCAGTGACGAACGTCAGGAACAGTACGGTTCAAGTTGTCAGTCATGGTTTCAATGATGACAGCAACACCACCAACGCCATAACCTTCGTAAGTGACTTCTTTTAGATCAGCATTTTCTTCACCGCCTACACCACGTTGGATTGCACGGTTAATGGTGTCACGTGTCATGTTTGCAACTAATGCTTTTTCAACAACAGCACGTAAACGTGGGTTAGACGCTACATCACCGCCGCCTAAACGTGCAGCTGTCACGATTTCACGGATAAATTTTGTGAATACTTTAGCGCGGCTCGCATCTTGTTTTGCTTTACGATGCTTAGTATTAGCCCACTTGGAATGACCCGCCATGCGAAATATGCTCCTTGTAGATTGGCCTTATGCCTATCAAATTGAGCAAATTCTACCATAATGGCTTTTTTGTGTGAAAGTACTGGATTTCAGGAATTGAGTAGTTGAAAAAAAAATATCCAAATTTGAGAAAATAATGCGAAATGTCTAAACGCTCGTACTGTAATTTTTCTTATGATGAGAATTGGGCTGAAAGGAGCGAGGTGATCTTGTTATAACAGGAAGATATAAATGTACAATGCATGGAGCAAGATACATTTATATCTTTAAGTACGTATATCTTAAAAAAACGTGAATGGCACTTAGTCTTTATTTTTAGGTTTTGGGATCACGATGTCTAAACCTACTTTATCTTTATAGAGCTGCTTAATTAAAGCTAAATCGTGATCGAGGTCAGTTGGGTAAATCTTACCGAAAATACCGCCTTGTTTGGTTTTTGAGTTGGCATACATTAATACAATTGGCACACCTGCAGCTTTAGCGATATACCAAAAGCCTGTGCGAATCGGTTTTCGTGCTTCACCACGTTCTGCTCGTGTCGCTTCTGGAGCAATGACTAAATTAAATTTTTCATTGGCTTCAAAATGCTCAACCATTTGAGTCACGATGTCTTTATTGGCTTTACGGTCTACAGGAATACCGCCAATCGCTTCAAGAACAGGTTTAAATGGACCTTTAAAGAGTTCTTTTTTAATCAGCGTGTGAATTTTAATGTCGTAAATTTGGCAAAGGGCCAGTGAAAGAACAGCATCCATCATTGAGGTGTGTTCAAAGCCGACGATCACTTGTTTATTTTCTAAAACATCAGGCTCTACGTGGTATTTCCAGCCTGCCAATTTAAATGCAGATTCGCCAATAAACTTTTTCAACATAGTCGGTGGTACGGTGATTTTAAAAAGGTGTAATTTCTGCTTGTTTGGATCATCAGTCAAGAGGATTTAAGTGAGCTTTGATCTGAATTATGCATATATTTCAAATCGGAATAAGAAGGGGGGATTGAAGAATTATACTTTTTAGCAATAAATCGGTTAAATTTTATATAGCAAAGCTATCATCATAGATAAAAATACTCTTAAAAATTTGCTAAATATGGCTAGGCACCGTCAGAAATTCTTATTAGACTTTTGTCGTAGGTTAAAATTTTTAACCTGTTGGTCTTAACTCGTTTTCTAACGGAGAACTCAAGCATGATTTATTTAACTGCTGTGTTATTCGCTGTTGCTATGTTTGCTTTGATTGTTATTTGGTCAATGGTTGAGTTTTATTTGGACTTAAGAAAGCCTGAACAGGTTGAGTCTTAATATTTGTGCTTTTAAAGTGTGTGAACCGTACCGGGTTTGTCGGAGACTTTTTTATTTAAGTTAGGCCACCTGACCTAACGGGTTAATCTTATCATAGTACATTGCTTCAAACTCAAAAGGCGATACATAACCCAGTGCACTGTGTACACGCTTTTTATTGAACCAATCTACCCAGTTTAGTGTCGCAAGTTGTACATCTGCTAAACCTTGCCAATCTGCTTTTAAATATTCAATCACCTCTGTTTTGTATAAGCCATTCACCGTTTCAGCCAAAGCATTATCGTATGAATCACCAGTCGTACCGACTGATGCTCGTAAATTTGCAGCTTCTAAACGATTGGTATAGCGAATAGAAAGATATTGAACACCTCTATCGGAATGATGAATCACATTCTTTGGCATGCCTCGATCGTGCAATGCTTGCTCAAGTGCATCGAGCACCATATCTGTATTCATCCGTGTAGATACTTTCCATCCAACAATTGCTCGTGAGAACACATCAATAATAAAGGCGGTATAGACCCAGCCTGAATGAGTTTGAATATACGTAAAGTCACTCACCCACAGTTGGTCAGGATGATCAGCATTAAAATTACGTTTCACTAAATCATCTGCTCTTTTTTGATCATCTCGGCTACGGGTGGTTTGTTTATTCTTACCACGCCAAACACCTTGTATAGCTAGCTTCTGCATCAATCGAGCAACTGTACAACGTGCGATAACATAACCTTCACGTTTCAATTGTTGCCAGACCTTACGCACACCATATCGACCTGAACTTTCTTTCCAAATTCGTTGAATTTGTTCAGCATGATGCTCATCATGTAGATCTCGTTTCGCTCGATGTTCTGGATTGTCAGCGAGATCTAAAGTTCGGTAATAGGTTGAAGCTGCGATCGGTAAAATCCTACAAATCGCATCAACACCATATCGATCTTTATTGTTATGGATAAAATCCACCATTATTTGTGTGGGCGGTCGAGCTCCGCCTGGGCGAAAAAAGCGGCTGCTTTACGTAGAATCTCATTGGCGCGTTGCAGTTCTTTATTTTCGCGTTCGAGTTGTTTGATACGTTCTTGGTCTGAAAGCTGCTGTACTTTAACTGGATTTTGTTTATCTAAATATTTTTGATACCAAACACGAAGTGTTTCAGGAGTACAACCAATCTTAGGCGCAATTGCTGTGATCGCAGCCCAATTCGATGGATAATCTTTTTCGGATTCAATCAATAATTGAACCGCTCTATCTCTGATTTCAGGGGTGTATTTTACTTTTTTCATCGGGACATTCTCTCAAGAAAAGTGGTCTCCGACAAACCCGGTACGGTTCACAGATTAAACCAACAAAAAATAAATAGAATGCCCAATAATATTTATGCTGAATTAGAGCAACTTGGACTTACCGCACAAAAACGTGCAATACACGTACAGTTGAGTAACGGCACGCTCAACGACCAAGTCTTCCTTCAGCGTATTGAAGGCACGCATGAATTAAATAAGGGTATTTATTTACAACTCATCTGCCTTTCGACCTCAGCGAATATACCTTTAAAGCAGTTCATTGGTGCACAAACAGCAATTGATATTGTCAACGACAAATCCGAACTCAATCGTATTTCTGGTATTGTGACAAAAGCCGATATTGGTGCAAGTGATGGATCGCTCACGATTTATCGCTTAATCGTAGAGGACCCAACAGCACTCTGGAAACACCGTCGAAACTCACGCGTGTTCATGAATAAATCTGTGGTTGACGTAGTGCAAACCATCTTCTCTGAGTGGCAACAAAAAAGTCCATTATTTGCTTCAAGTCTGACATTGGATAAAAGTGGACTCACTAAAGACTACGATATTCGTCCATTTATCATGCAGATGAATGAGCGGGATATAGACTTTGTTCAACGGCTTCTTGCATCTGAAGGTATTAATTGGCTCATTGACGAAGCACAACTCAAAGTATCTAGTTCAAGTGAACAAATACAACCCCAAAAACTCCGTTTGATTGATGATAATGCCCAGTACAAAGCTTTGGATCGACGTAATATTCGCTTCCATAGAAGCTCGGCAGTAGAACAAACTGATTCGATCACCAATTTTATTGGACGGCGTAGTATTCAACCGACTGCGGTTCACATCCAACGCTGGCAAGCTGATGCACTCGAAACCGAAGAAGGCGCAGGCTCAGTACAAAGCAAACACAGCCATAGTGAAAACCAAGACAATGTAAGCCTTGGCTTAGAACAGGCATGGCACTTTTCCCCTGCATGGATACAAGACCTCAAAGGTGAAGATGGTGCAACCAAATCAGGCAATAGTCAGATTGAAAAGTTTAATGAAAACCTGAGTAACTACTACGACTCACAAGCCAAACAATTTACTGCAACCTCAACCGTGCGTGATGCACAGGTAGGTTACTGGTTTGAATTCAATGAACACCCAGAAATTGATGAACATGATGGCGCGGATAAAGAATTCTTAATCACCGCGAAGTCCTTCTATAACCAAAATAATCTTCCCAAAGACTTAACCGATCAAGTCACAGCCTTGCTTAAACAAAGTAATTGGCAACAATTTGATATTCAAACCAATAACCAAGATGAACGTCAAGCTAACAACCTCGTATTGCAACGACGTAATATTGCCACCGTTCCTGAGTATAATCCTCTCACCCAAAGGCCAACAGTACATCCCATGCGTGCCAAAGTGGTGGGTTTAAGTGGAGAAGAAATTCATGTCGATGAATGGGGACGCATCAAAGTTCGATTCCTATTCACCCGAAATGAAGATAATACTCATGATGGTGGTGCAGGCTCAAACGACAATGACACCGATTCCGCTTGGGTCGATGTACTGACGCCATGGGCAGGTGAAGGCTATGGAGCAAGATTCCTACCGAGGGTCAATGAGATTGTCGTCATCGACTTCTTTGACGGTAATATCGACAGACCATTTGTGGTGGGACGCATCCACGAAGCACAACGTCACCCAACCAAATTCGATAACAAAGGCAAACTACCTGATACCAAAAAACTGGCAGGTATTCGTTCTAAAGAAGTCAAAGGCGAAGGTTTTGGACAACTACGCTTTGATGATACAACTGGACAGATCAGCACCCAACTGCAAAGCAGTCATGGTGCAACGCAACTAAATTTAGGTAAGCTGAGTCATCCTAAAGATAAGGCAGAAAGTGAAGACCGTGGTGAAGGTTTTGAATTGCGTACAGACCAATGGGGTGCGGTACGTGCAGGGCAAGGGTTATTAATTAGTAGTGAAAATCAATCGAATGCTTCAGATATTCAATTAAATATTAAAGGGTTATTAACTCAGATATCTGAATCATTAGATCAACTAAAAACTTTAGAAAAAAATGCAAGAACAAGCAAAGCGTTTCAAGATGAAAATTATCAAATTAGTGAGGACATAGCAAAACAAGTTGAAACGACTTTGGCAAAATTTGAGGAACCTCATATTTTAATGAGTTCCTCCAAAGATATTATTTCTGTAAGCCAACAGAATCAGACACATGTAGCTAAAGAGAATATAAAAATTATTTCAGGTAAACAGTTAGATTTAAGTTCTTCAGGGGAGCTAACAGCCCATGCTGTAAAAGGTTTAAGTATATATACACAAGAAAACGGTATTAATGCTATTGCTACGCAGGGGCAAATTAAAATTCATGCGCAAAATGATGAACTTGATGTAGCCTCATTAAAAGACTGTAAAATTATGAGTACAGAAAATGCAGTCACGATAGTAGCTAAAAAAGAGATTATGCTAACTTGTGGTGGTGGCTATATTAAAATTAAAACGGACGGTTCAATTGAAATCAATAGCCCTGGATTGATTGAAGTCAAATCTGGACAAACAAAATTTACGGGAGGAACGCGTCATAATTTCCAAATCCCAAATATTTCAAGCAAAATCTGTATCCCTTGTTTATTAGATGCAGCAAGAAAGTCATTGCCTTTTGTTCATAGGGAAATTTGATATGAACAGCACTAAATTATTTGAACAAATAGCTAAAAGTGATTCAGAAAATAATTTTTTCCTTTTGCTGGATACTGCGAAAAATTATCTTTTTATACGTCGCTGGTTAAAGAAGCTTTCGTTCAAAAAACTTAAACAAATTGGAAATTTATTTGAAGGCACTATTGATGAAACTTCACCATTGGAAGTCTCACCTTTATTGATTCCTATTCATTTTGAAACTAAAGATGAACTTAATAAGCAATTTTTAATTGAAGAAAATATAGGAATGTTTTCAGTTCTAGAAACTCCTTTATCAAAACATGAGTTAATTCAGCACTTACAGCCATTTTTACAAGCTGAACTTCCTACAGGTGAACTAGCACTATTTCGATTTTATGATCCCTTTATTATTCAAGTATTAAATCAGATGTTGAATGAACAGGAATATAGTGATTTATTGAAACCTATTACTAATTGGTGGGTTCAACAAATGGATAATACTTTTCTGAATTTAGAGAGTCATTGCTATGCCGATTAAATTTACACAGGAACAAGTAGATTCTTTTATTACAGATCGTGAAGAAATATTAGCTAGCATTGCTTGGAATGATTATAAAGAAATGTTCCCTGAACGTGCTGAAAAGATAGCATTAACTGATGCAGATGGTATTTCCTATATGACTAAGGGAGTGAAGAAAGCCAAAATATATATGGCTGGTTATGAAAATGACTCTCAATTTAATCGTTGGCTGTCAGGTTATCTAGGATTACAGTTTCATATAGGTGAAAATTTTGATGAACACCCTTTTACGCAAAAAATTCTAACTGAAAAGTTATGGCATCCTTATAAACGTGTCGATATTTTAATGAAAATATTAGCTGTGATCACAGTAGAGCCAGCACAAAAAGAATTTTATAAACAATTAGAAAAATTGGTATAAGTCATGGGTATAGTAGCAACGGCTCCATCAATAACGACAGCAGAAATTGGCTCTAAAGTTACAGAAATCGCTTCTAAAATGGGCGATGGAATGAAAGTCGGTGGGGCAGGATTATTACGTGTTGCGGGTGTTGCTGTTACAGCAATTTTTTCAACTCAAAGTTTAGGCGTCGATTCTGATAAAATTCCAGGTGTTTTGGGTCAACCAGATGTTGGATTAGATCAAGATAAAGTTGGCATATTTATGGGTTCTAAAACTAAAGCTGAACCAAAGGTAAAGGAGAAAGCAGATACATGTACTGATACAGTAGGCGGAACTCCAAGTAATAAAAAATGTAAGGATGAAAGCCATCGTGGTAATATTCAAGCACAGGAAGAAACAGGAATGCTTGTAGTAACACCAGCAATATCTCGCTGGGATTTACCAACCCCACCTGGGTTTGTATTTGCAACTGCAGCAGCTAATGCTGTTCGATTAGCTTTGTTTGCTCAAGGCGAGAATGGGATTGACCTAAATCCAGAGCTTGGTTTGGTTAAAGGTGATAGAGGAAAAGATTTTCAAAAAGGTGCTGATAAAGCACATGCAAATATCTTAAAAATTTTAGAACAAAATAAAACAACAGGAATTTATAGTAAATATGAAATAAGTTGTTATTTTAATGGAACTAAAGCTTTTGGTGCAAATAAAGCTTTAAAAAAGGCTGCCTCTCGCAGAATTGATTTAACAGTTCATAAAGGTCAACTTATGGGACCTGGTACACTCTAATGAATATATTAAAGTCAAGAATTGAATTATTGCAACAGCACCCACTTTACCCATTTTTGTCTTGGAACAATGATATTAATCAGTATGTATTAGCGAATTATTTTTGGATAAATGTTCTAAAGGAAATTAGTCATTTTAAGGATTGGACTTATTACGATTCTTATATAAATTTTGATACAGATCATGAAGTCTCAAACCCTGCCATAAAATTATACAATTATTACGAAAAAAAAATTCTAACTATTTTTCATATGGGGAATTATGAAGAAGAATTTGATTACCCATATTTTTTGGTTGGAGCTGGAAATACAGCTCTTGAGACTGAAAATGGTGAAGATAATTTTATAGAGTTATCATTAATGGTTGATTTGCGTCATTCAAAATCATTAGATTCGGCAATAGGATTTATCTCAAAATTTTTGGACGATAAAATACAATTGGAACAATTAGACCAAATAATTAATGAATTTGAATTAAAATATGAAAATGATTTTAGTAGATTGAATTCAATATAATAAAGTTGGATTGAAAAATTTAAATATGATGCACAAGGTAATTTACTCAGCTATACTGATTGTTCAGGCAAAGAAACAAAATGGCAATACGATGAACGTGGGCGTGTTAAATCCGTAGAAAATGCGCTAAAACAAAAAGTCGAATATTTCTATACAGAATTTAGTGCTGAGAAGCGTGAGTCAATCATCAAAGGCTTACCTTTAAATGCCTTTGGTCAGCTTGAAAAAATCAAACATGCTGATGGGACTGAAGAACATTTTGTCCATGATGCTGAAGGACGGTTACTTGCTCACGTTGATGCTAAGCAACAGCAGACACGCTATGAATACGATGCAGCAGGTTTAATAACCAAACGCATCGATGCATTAAACCATACGTTAAAATATCAATGGGATCGTTTAGGACGTCTAAAACGATTGACGAATGAAAATGGCGCAAGTTACGAATTTGTTTACGATGCTGGCGGTCGTTTAATTAAGGAAATCGATTTCGATGGCAAAGAAACAATTTATCATTATGATGAGTTAAATGGTCGGCTCACCACAAGTATCGAGGTTGCGTCAGCTTATGGACAAGATTTAAAAGACCGTGCAGCACCGAAAGACCGAATTCAACAATTCATCTTTGACAGTATGGGACGTTTGGAACAACGTACCGCAGGCTATGGGCACTGTGGCTTAGAACTAGAAGAGAAACAGACTGAAGAATTTGCTTACGATTACATGGGACGTATTCTGCATGCCAAGAATGCAGAAAGTAACCTACAATGGTTCTACGATGCTGCGGGTAATGTGATCAAAGAACACCAACAGGATTATAAGAGCAACACAACAGCGGTATGGAAACACAGCTACGATGAAATCAATGACCGAATCAAAACCATCCGCCCTGACGGACAAAATATTGATTGGCTCACCTACGGTACAGGTCACGTACAAAGCCTGATTGTCAATGGACAAGATTTAGTCAGCTTTGAACGAGATGACCTACACCGTGAAGTTGTACGACACTACGCGAATGGAATCAGCCAAGAACAACAATTTGATCTTGCGGGACGCTTACACAGCCAAATCATGCTCAATGAACATGACAATGGCTACCAAAGCCAGTACAGAGAAAAAAACAAAAGACAGAACAATGCACTGCAACAGACCCGTCAATTGGTACAACGGCTGTATCAATACGACAAAACGGGTGAACTGACAGCCATCAAAGATACCCGTCGTGGCAACATTGCCTACAAATACGATCCTGTAGGACGTTTACTTGAAGCAAGCAGTAAACTGGGTAAAGAGACCTTTAACTTTGACCCTGCTAGTAACATCATAGATCGTTACAATGATGACAAAGCTCAAAGCCACCAACAACAAGCAGAAGAAAAAGGCTTTGGCTACAACCGTCTAGTCAATAACGTGGTGAAAGAATATCTCGACCAACAATACCAATATGATGCATACGGGCAACTCATTCGACAAAAATCTACGCAAGGTGATTTAAACCTTGAGTGGGATGTGTATGGGCGAATGATCAAAAGCCGAAACAGCCAATATACTGCAGAGTATCGTTATGATGCATTAGGTCGCCGTATTCAAAAACGTAGTAAGCACCATCATACGGGGGATGAACATAACATCATCTACGGATGGGATGGTGACACACTGGCTTATGAGTCAACGGAACACGCCACCAAACATTACATTTACGAAAAAGACAGTTTTGTACCTATGCTACAAGCGGTCTATCAAAGCCCAATAGAGTTACACCAAACGCCTGATTGGTCAGACAAGCCGTATAACGTGCATCGTGATCCATTGTGGAGAACTACGAAGCAAAGTAAAGGCTTTGATGATGTATGGTTCTACCATTGTGACCATTTAGGTACACCACAAGAAATGACTGACCATACAGGTTCGATCATTTGGAAAGCTGAGTATAAGGCTTGGGGTGAATGTAAGGCTGAAAAGGCTAAATCGAATTTCTTTGAAAATTCAGAAATTATTTCAAACAACATTCGTTTTCAAGGTCAGTATTTCGATCAGGAAACAGGATTGCATTACAACCGTTATCGGTATTATTCGCCTTATGTGGGAAGGTTTGTAAGTAAAGATCCGATTGGATTGTCTGGTGGGATGAATATTTATGCATATTCAATAAATCCAATTACTTGGGTTGATGCACTTGGATTAGCACCTAAAAAGCCAAAACCACAGCAGAGTTCGGAACCTACTGGTGTTGTCTGCAGTTTGACGAATACTTTAAAATCTTCTGCACAAGGCTTAACTTTAATAAAGCCAGGTACAAAACAATGGATGCAAGCGGTTCAATCTATGAAAAATGGTGGTAATACAAATTTCTTAGTGAGTGATATTGATGATGCAAAAAAACTACTTTCTGATGCCCGTGGAAACATGAACAAGATGCCTAGATATACTGAAGTTGGATATACTAAAGGGTATGAAGTTCACCCTTCAGAAGCGACGACTAATAACGCACCGCATAACAATTTAGATCATTTAAAATGGAAAGATTTTAGTAAAAAAGCTAAGAGTGCAAACAATTGTGGAAAGGGGCATATTTTCTTTGATAGTAAAGGTGCAGTACCTCCATTAAGAAAAGGTGAATAAAATGAATAAAGAAGAATTATATAATCTATCTAAAGAGCGATTGTATATAATCTATCAAGATTTAAAATCATCTAATGTTGATAAAGATATTTTACATTCTATTCAATTTTTTGACGTTATACCTAGCGAATCAATTTGGGAGAATTATATTTCTAAAAATGAAAATAAAGTAATTCATTTTAATAATGACTTGAAAATAAGTGAAAAGTATAGAAACTATACTGATATTGAAAAAGCATTGGATGATTTAAAGTGGTTTACTGATAATAATAAACTGTTTTTTTTATTTTATAATAAGAAAAATACTATTTTATTTGATTTTAATTTTTTTGATTTAATTATTAAAAAATCAAATTTTTTAGATAATGAGGATTATTTATTATATTGTTTTGATACGAAAAAAATTATTACAGGAGGATGGCAAGGTTTTGCAATTTGGGAAAGACCCATTAATTAATTATAATACTTTTACTTCGGTTTACTGATTGGTCAGAAAACCATATAGCGTACATCGTGCCCCATTATGGAAAACTGCGAAACAAAGCAAAGGCTTTGATGATGTATGGTTCTACCATTGTGACCATTTAGGTACACCACAAGAAATGACTGACCATACAGGTTCGATCATTTGGAAAGCTGAGTATAAGGCTTGGGGTGAATGTAAGGCTGAAAAGGCTAAATCGAATTTCTTTGAAAATTCAGAAATTATTTCAAACAACATTCGTTTTCAAGGTCAGTATTTCGATTTAGAAACAGGACTTCACTACAACCGTTATCGCTATTACTCGCCTTATGTGGGGAGATATGTAAGTAAAGATCCGATTGGGTTGTTAGGTGGGTTTAATACTTTTGTTTATGTATCAGATCCTAATGGATGGGTTGATCCTTACGGTCTTTATGGTACGAGAGGAAAACAAAATCGCATGCCAGGCGATAAGCACATGCCAACAAAACAAGGATATCAGCGCCAACATATTATCCCTTATTCTTTGAAAGACCATGAAATTTTTGCTAAATCAGGAATGAATATTAATGGATCGTCTAACCTTATGTACATGCCTGTATGTGAAGGAATTGATAAAAATGAAAAGCTTGGTTTACATCGAGGTTGGACTTCAGAGCATGCAGAATATAATAGAAAAGTTGAAAGAAAACTGGATGCAATTCAAGCAAGATCCCGTGGGCAAAATTGGGATTATAGAAAATATCAAAGTGAAGTGTTAAATTTACAAAGAGAATTGAGAGCAGGGACGAAAAATGGTATTTATACTTGCGCATTACCTTTGAAAAAGAAATAGGACTAAAATTATGAATTTTTACACAATTTATCCATCCGAACATGTAAATCGAGATTTTTCTTTTTACTTAAAAGGAAATCAAGATAAAGTTGTTGACTATTTTAAGTTTAATGATAGTAGCACAGGATTTCTAAAGAATCCTAGAATCAATATGACATATGATAATGACTTTGAAGGTAATTTAGATGAAATACTAAATGCTGACTTTTATTATTCTGC